>JBPCIP010000109.1:0-50482 GCA_051006195.1 Pyrinomonadaceae bacterium | reverse complement strand
ACTTCAAAGCTTATTCGCGCGGTGTCGGCAGCAGCGAGCGTTCGGCTAAGCAAATAGCGAAGTACGTTTTTTTTATGTGTAAAGTTATCTCCCTTACTTACAACCATTTGCGAGCTGAACGCTCATTAGACCACAATTGACGGTTAAAATTGGAGGTAGTCGAAAAATACCGCTATCGGCGGTCTAACATCACAAAATTCATTAATTACCGCTTTGGGCGGTCTAATATTTGTCGGGGCTGACTTTTACCGTTACTTGAAGTATCATTCCCGCGTTTTTCCACTCCGCTCCTCTAGTGGAGGTCTTTATATATGCCTCAAGCACTCTTGCTCGACCAAGTGCGCGCAGCCATTCGCCTGCGCCATTATAGCATCCGTACCGAAGACGCTTACGTCGGTGTCATCCGTCGCTTCATTCTCTATCATCATAAGCGCCATCCAAAAGAGATGGGCGTAGACGAGATCCGCCAGTATTTATCACATCTGGCGACGGCTGAGCATGTCGCCGCAGCGACGCAGAATGTGGCGCTCGCCGCTCTTCTCTTCCTCTACCGCGAAGTATTAGGCATTGACTTGCCGCTGGTCGAAGGTATCGAGCGTGCTAAACGACCGCAGCGAATTCCAGTCGTTCTCACGCCGGCGGAAGTCGAACGGTTCTTGCATCACATGTCCGGCACTCATCGACTAATGGCAAGCTTGCTCTACGGCGCAGGTCTGAGGCTGATGGAGTGTGTGCGCCTGAGAGTGAAAGACGTTGATTTCGCCTACCGGCAGATTACGGTGCGTGACGGCAAGGGCGAGAAGGACAGGCGCACCATTCTGCCCGAGCCGGTAGTTGAGACGCTCAGGCGCCACTTCGACAAAGTACGCTTGCAGCACGAGGAAGACGTGCGTCTGGGCTGTGGCGCCGTTTATTTGCCATACGCTTTAGAAAGAAAGTACCCGAAGGCTGCGACCGAATGGGTCTGGCAGTACGTCTTCCCCGCCGCGCGTCTCTCGGTTGACCCGCGCACAAACGCGCGGCGTAGGCATCATGCTTCCGAAGATCGTTTGCAAAAAGCTGTCAAAGAAGCGTTCAAGCATGCGCGGGTCGAGAAGCGTGCGAGTTGCCATACACTCAGGCATTCGTTTGCCACCCACTTGTTGGAATCCGGCTACGATATCCGCACCATCCAAGAACTCTTGGGACATGCCGACATTTCGACGACGATGATTTACACGCACGTCTTGAACAAAGGCGGTAGGGCGGTGAAGAGTCCGCTGGAGTTGTTAACCCCGGCGCGCTTTTTGTCGTCTGCACACATGACGGAGACCGACGATAAAAGCAGGTAGAAACCTGTGCCGCCCGACATATAGCGCGACATCAAGTACTACTCTTTAGTCGTCGTCGCCGCTGCCCGCCCCGCTATGCGTAGACGTAGCCCCCAGGATGTCCCCGGTCTCGTCGTTTTTGACTTTCGGTGGCGGCGCTGAATAGTTGGCGTCAGTGCCACCGTCCGCTGCCCCCTCGACAAGCCCGCTGTCGCCGGGCACGTCTACGCCGCGCTGTTCAAGTTCGAGAGGATTCAACCCTTCATTTTCATTTGTTCCCGCCATTTCCTTCCGCCTTTCTTCGTTATCTTCTTAGCCTGCGCTGTGGACGGTCGGCCCATCAACTTCGCTTCGGTGTTTGAAAAATTCCAGTCGCGCCTTCGCGCCACGCTTATTCCACTTTCTGATGCAGCAGGAGACGACGCGCTTTTTCCAGCGCCATGGCCTCGTCTAACAGTGGAGCGAGAGCTTCAATGATTTCAGCATTAGTCGCCGTGTTGGGTTCATCGAGTACTTTCAACAAACGCGGTACATGGCGCACGCCCTGCACTACGTAGAGCGCGAGCGGCGCGGTCTCCTCTGCACCCGCAGGCAATCTCTTCCAGCATAGTTTAAAACGGCAGCCGCATGAACCGTCTACGCATTTCACAGCGCGCTGCGCACCGCGTTGCGCACCACCTCGGTCGTCAGTCCATACACGCAATGTGACGCGAGCGAATAGGCGTGAATCGAGAGCGGATATTCTGCGGGCGACTTCGACAGACCAAGTGCGGGCACGATACCTTCGTCGGCGAAGGCCCAGATGCTTGCCCCATAAGGGAGGCCCGCTCCGGCAGTGACGACCGGGGAGAGTTCGGCTGCCGCTCCGTAGAACGCGCCCATCGAGATGCCGTAGGCGTAGTGCAGCGCCGTGCCCGCCGTGTGCTTCTCGCTCCTCGTCAATCCGTGGCCTGTGACGCTCACCGCAGCGGCGTTGGCGAGGCGCATCGCAGCATCGTCTCGCTCGTCGTCGCGGCCTTGTTGCTGCAAGTCGCGACCAATGCCATGCTGCGGAGAGCCTTGCTGCAAAGACTGCGCCCCATGCGACCTTTCGACCCCGGTAAACAACTTGCCCACCAGAGCCTGAAATTGATTCATTACCACCGACGCGACCAGCCCGCCAATTAACCCGGCGGCCAGTCCCTTAAAAAAGTCGCTTTCGTGGGGGACGATCCCTTGCTGATGCTTTCTCATGTGCTAATGCTCTTTCCATCAATGTTGATGCGCCGAACCGGCGGTCTCTTAATCTGCGTTAACCTCGGCGGCGTCTCGTTGCGAGCCGGAGCGACGACTGATCCCGGCAACGCGACGGATCAGGTGGTCGCTTCGACTTGTTCAGCCACGCTTTCGATTTCCAATGCTAACAGTTCAGGTGCCGCTTCGTTGAGACACATCTCAATTTCCGCTTATAACGCCGCGACAGACGGCGCTCTTTTGCTGTTGCGCATCAAGCGTATCCGCGCGCCTATGAACTACGCCGCGCAATTCTACACCACAGCCTTGCGAGTTTAAATGAGGACGCAACTCATCAACCGCCGCCGCCACTCGTCTGCAACTTTTTAGTGGAACCAGCCTCGACACTTGAATAATTTCATGACAGTGTTCTCCGGTTCAGACGTAACTGTTTGGCAACCCCCTACAACTGTCCGGCATCTAACAACAACTTTTCGGCAGATGCGGTACGTGTGTTATCTCGACTCGTATAAGCATATAGCGCCTTACCTTTGCCACCTTATCCATTTAACTCAGTAGACGACCACACACATTCAAAGGAGAGCCCTGTTGAAACGAAGAACTCACTTCCCCTTGCACAAGACTTCCGTATTGCTGATATTTGCCATGCTCATGTTAGCACTCGCCCTGCCCGCCGATTTCACCAGTGCGACGGCACAGTCGGACAAAGGGGAAAAGTCCAACAAAAGGGCGAAACAATTCGGTTATCGCCCCGAATCAGTCTCCCTTCACGCGCCCGGAAAAATCGCTCCGCTGACCGGCTCCAAAAATGGTAAGCCACTCGACATCGCGCTCGGATTTATCAAGCAAAATCGGCAGAAATTCGGACTTTCCGAAACCGACGTGCTCGATTTGAAGGTGACGGATCAATACACGGATAGTCATAACGGCGTCACACACATTTATCTCCGGCAGCAAATTGACGGGATCGAAGTCGTGAGCGCCGAGATGAGCACCAATGTGGCAAGAGACGGAAAGGTGATCAATCTCAACAGCAGTTTCGTTAAAGAGTTGCGCGCCGCCGTCAAAAGTAGAAACGCTTCCCTGTCGCCGCTTCAGGCGGTGGAAGCCGTTACGCGGCATCTGGGGCTAACGCTCACGGAGCCGCTCGAAACGCTCGAAACGCTCTCCGGGCCGCAACGCGAGACGACTTTCAGCAAGGGTGGCGTGTCGCTTGAGCCGATCCGCGTCAAGCTCATTTTTCAGCCGGTGGCCGAGAATCTGGTGCGGCTGGCTTGGAGCGTCGAGGTGAGCGAAGTCGGCGGTCAGCACTGGTGGAACATCAGTGTCGATGCCGAGACGGCTGAGATTCTCGCCGGATACGATTACATCGATCAAGATAACTGGGGACGGGATTTCGTTCCCGACGTGGCGCGGAACAGGAATTTCGCGACGCGCACCGCCGCAACCACGCCCCGCACATCGCTCGCGGCGGCTGCACCTTTAGCGACCGTGACCGACGGCTCGGCCTACAATGTTTACGCCTTCCCGTTGGAGAGTCCGAACGACGGCTCGAACACGCTGGTGTGGAACCCTGCGGATGCGCTCGCATCCCCTTTCGGATGGCACGACACGAACGGCGCGTCGGGAGCCGAGTACACCAGAACACGCGGCAACAACGTTCACGCTTACACCGATCTCGACGCGAACAACGCAGTGGACACGGGCAGCGACCCGGACGGCGGGGCGAATCTTCAGTTCAACTACCCGTTCGATCCGACCAAAGGGCCGGAACTCAACCGCCCGCCAGCGGTCGTCAATCTCTTTTACTGGAACAACATCGTTCATGACGTGTTCTACCAGTACGGGTTCAACGAGGCTGCCGGTAACTTCCAATCGAACAACTACGGCAAAGGTGGCGGCGGCAACGACTACGTTCAGGCCGAAGCGCAGGACGGAAGCGGCACCAACAACGCCAACTTCGGGACGCCGCCGGATAATGGAAGCACGACCGGCGCATCTCGCCCCCGCATGCAGATGTTCGTCTGGACGTTTCCTTTCTCAAACGCCGTCATCGTCAACAATACGGCCATCGCAGGCAACTATCCCGCTTCAGGCGCGGAAGCCGGCCCCGCTCTCACGACTACGGGCATCACGGGCGATGTCGTCCTCGGCCTCGACCCGTCGGATGCTGCCGGAGCGTCAACCACCGATGGGTGCAGCCCTCTCACCAATGCCTCAAGTGTCGCGGGAAAGATCGCGCTGCTGGATCGCGGCTCATGCAGCTTTGTCATTAAAATAAAAAATGCACAGAACGCCGGGGCTATCGCGGTCATCATGGGAAACAACGCGCCGGGCGACCCGATCACGATGGGCGGAGCGGATGCCACCATCACTATCCCTTCCGTGATGGTGACGCTCGACAATGCCAATTCGTATAAAGCGAATCTGCCCTTTAACGCTTCGCTGAAGATCAACCCGAATCCGCCGCCCAGCCGCGACAGTGACTTTGACGCCGGAGTGATCGCCCACGAGTACGGGCACGGCATCAGCAACCGTCTGACCGGCGGTCGCCTGAACACGTCGTGCCTCGGCAATCAGGAGCAGATGGGTGAAGGGTGGAGCGACTTCACCGGCCTCGTCCTGACCACTGACCCGCTCGATACGGCCACCACCGCACGCGGGATCGGCACCTACGTCAGCTACCAACCCGGAACCGGCAACGGCATTCGCCCGACGCCCTACTCGACGGATATGTCGGTCAACGCTTCGACCTACAACACGATCAAGACGGCAGCCGTGCCTCACGGCGTCGGTTATGTATGGGCGACTATGCTCTGGGAGATGTACTGGAATCTCGTCGAGGTGCATGGCTACAACCCGAACGTGTACGAACCCTGGAACACGGGCGGCAACAATCTCGCCATCCAACTCGTCACGGACGGCATGAAGCTGCAACCGTGCAGCCCCGGTTTCATCAACGGGCGCGACGCTATTTTGCAGGCCGACATGAATTTGACGGGCGGCGCTAACCAGTGCCTCATCTGGAAGGCGTTTGCCAAGCGCGGCCTCGGCTTCAGTGCCACCCAGGGAAGCAATACCAGCGTGACTGACGGCACGGAGGCTTTCGACCTTCCGGCGTCCTGCCAGACGGTGACGACTAATACAAGTCTCTCCGTCAATTCCGCGACCGGAACACAGGGCGAGACGGTCAATCTCTCGGCGACCTTGACCGACGGCGCTAACGGCATCGGCGGCAAGACGGTCAGCTTCACTCTGAACGGAGTCAGTGCCGGCAACGCCGTCACCGACGCTTCCGGTGTCGCAGCGCTTTCTAACGCTAGCCTCGGCACCATCGCCCCCGGAACCTATCCGAGCGGCGTCGGCGCGAGTTTCGCGGTTGGCGGTGGCTTTGGAGGCAGCAGCGCCACCAACACGTTGACCGTCGTTGCAGCCCCGACGCCTGCCGCTCCCAGTGGCCTCACGGTGACGGTGCCCTCCCAGAATGGGCGACTCATTGTTAGCTGGACGGACAATTCAAACAACGAGAGCGGCTTTAAGATTGAGCGTTGCACCGGCGTGAACTGCACCAGCTTCGCTCCACTGGTGACGGTTGGCGCTGGCGTCACCAGCTACACCAACACCAATCTCGCTCGCCGCACGACCTACGGCTACCGCGTCTACGCCTACAACGCTTCGGGTAACTCCGCTTACTCCAATGCGTCTTACGCGCAGACGAGATAACCATGACGGGGCAGCTTCGCGCTGTCCTCGCGTTTTACACCGAAACGGCGGGCCGCTATCAAATGCGGCCCGCCGTTTCGATTATTCAAACTGGTTTCTCGGCGGATAAATTTTTGCATCCCGTAGAGGTTCAGCCGTTGATGCCGCTTATAATGGTCGGCATGCTCGACTTTAGTATCAAACTTATCGGCGGCCAGCAGGCGCTCACTGCGCTGGTCGCCCGGATGGATGCTGCTCCCGCCCTCGCCCTCGACATTGAAACGGTTAACTGGTGGAATCGCGAGGCCGAGCGCGTGGCCCTCATCCAGTTGGCTTTCCGCGAAGGCCGTCACCTGCGGGTCGCCCTCATTGATGCGCTCGCCGGATTCGAGCTGGAGCCGCTGCGCCCGACTCTCGAATTGAGCACGATGACGAAGGCGATTCACAACGCAGCCTATGACGCCGTGCGCCTCTCTCGCCACTACAGTATCCGCCCCGCGCCGATCCACGACACGATGCTGACAGCCCGGCGCAGCGGTGAGAAACGCTATTCACTCCGGGCACAGGCAGAAGCCCACCTCGGAGTCCAGATCGACAAGAGCGAACAGCGCGGCGATTGGGGCAGGCGTCCGCTCACCACGAAGCAATTGCGCTACGCCGCACTGGACGCGGCTTGCACTCTGCTGCTTTACGAAGACCAATTGGGGAGGGGGTTAGCCAGTAGTTACCAACCACGAGACAGCAACCAACTGATCCAAACATCGCTGCCGCTCAGTGAGGCTTCACAATCCATACCTCAAGCCGGGGAAAAAGCAAAAGTTGTAGATACGGAAGCAAACGCGACAGAAGAAATGCAGGCCCCGGCAATTGCTTTGCTCGGCGTTGTCGCGGAACTGGCCGGACGCTACAGCCCGGATCGTCTGGCGGTTTCAGCGGGTAGCGAGCGGGTGGGGTTAGCAGGCTGGATCATTGATCAAGCGTTGGGTGCGGAGACGGAGATAGATGAAGAGACGGCTAAACTCGAATTGGCTGAACTGTGCGAACGGGGGCTGGTCAGGCTGACTGCGGCGCGGCGGCTTGAAACGACCGAGGCGGGAGCGCGCCTTTGGCACCAACTTAAAGATGGCCTCAATCTCAGATTTTAGTTGCCGCCGCTACCGTATGCTAAATCGGAACGCGGATTCAAGTTGTAAGTGCAACCGGTGGTAGTTTGAAGAATACCTCATGCGGCGTTTTGTAGCCGAGTGTTTTTCTGGGACGCTGGTTGAGCCGTTCCACGACTCGCTTGATCTGCTTGTCAGTGATCTATGAGAACTCGCTTTTCTTGGGAAAGTATTGGCGCACTAACCCGTTGGTGTTCTCGTTTAACCCGCGTTCCCAGGAAGAGTAGTGGTGCGCGAAGAAGAAATCGGCAGAGAGTTGCCCGGCGACCTCTTGATGTCGGGCAAACTCTCGCCCATTGTCACTGGTGATGGTCTTAACCGTGAGCGACGCCAACTGCGTGGTCATAGCTTGAGCGACCAACTCCGCCGTGTTGCGCTCAACTTTGCCGAGGCGCACGAATTTTGATTTGCGGTCAACAACGACCATCTTCAAAGTTGCACTCACACGTTGAATTCACGTCCGAAATTAAATGCGATTGCCCTACAACCAAGCCCTTCTGAACTATAATCTTACTCTGTTTCAACGGCTGTTGCTGCGCGAAAGCAATGCTGAGCGTTCATGTAAAGAGCATTTTGCTTGGTGGCGTTCGTAATCTTACCGGATGCTGTAATCGCACTCTTAGAAGGTATTTTGCGGAAGTCGAAGTCGGGGAGCGAGGAAGACGAGGTTTTGTTTTATGCATGAAGTGAGCACAGTTGCAAAGCGAGTTAGTATATTCCACATGTTGTGCGTTTGCTGCGCGCTGTTGACTACCTTCGCGCACACCAGCAGCAGGGCGCAGGCGACGCGGACGAATATGACCGGCATGACTTTCACCAACATCGCGAAGGCGGCGGGAATCACCGCGCAAACGATTTACGGCGGAGAGAGCAAGAACAAATATCTGTTGGAAACGACCGGCAGCGGCGCAGCGTTTCTGGATTATGATAGCGACGGTTGGCAAGATGTTTTTCTCGTGGGCGGAACGCGCTTCGAGACGTTGCCGCTAAATCAAACTTCGACGAATCGGCTTTATCGCAATAAAGGCGACGGCACGTTTCAAGACGTGACGACGAAAGCTGGCGTCGCCGCCGATTCCGGTTGGGGACAAAGCGTCTGCGTCGGCGACTACGACAACGACGGCCATGACGACATCTTCGTTTCGCGCTTCGGCAAAAATCTTCTCTATCGCAACAAAGGCGACGGCACGTTTCAAGAAATCGCGACCAAAGCAGGCGTCGCCGACAATCGCACGCGCTGGGGCGCTGGCTCCGCGTTTCTCGATTTCAATCGCGATGGTCTGCTGGATTTATTTGTTGCCAGCTACATCGACCTCGATTTGAAAACCGCTCCGCTGCCTGAAACCGGGCCGTGTTTGTATAAAGGCGTGATGGTCGCTTGTGGCCCGCCGGGATTGACGGGAGGCACAAACGCGCTCTACCTGAATCGCGGCGACGGCACGTTTCAGGATGTTTCGGTGAAGTCCGGCATCACAAAAGCCAACGGCACTTACGGTCTGGGCGTCGTCGTCTCCGATTTTGACAACGACGGGTGGAGCGACATCTATGTTGCCAACGATTCCAGTCCCGCTGCGCTCTACCATAACAACCAGAACGGCACGTTCACCGACATCGGCATCGAAGCCGGAAGCGCGTTTAGCATTGACGGCAAACCGCAGGCCGGCATGGGCGTCGCCGCCGGCGACTACGACCGCGACGGCTTCATCGACATTTTCAAGACCAATTTCTCCGGCGACACTTCATCGCTTTATCGCAACACCACCAAACAGACTGCGGAATCAACCGGCACAAAGCAAAACGATGCTTCAAATTTGACTTTCGATGATGCGACTTTTCCGGCGGGTTTAGGTTTGAACACGCGCTGGCTCGGTTGGGGCTGCGGCTTCTTAGACTTCGATAATAACGGCTGGCTCGACATCTTCCTTGTCAACGGTCACGTCTTCCCCGAAGTCGGGCAACTCACGACCGAGGCCGGATACGCGCAGCGCAAAGTTTTGTATCGCAATCTCGGCAACGGTAAATTCGAGGACGTGTCCGAACAGGTGGGGGGAGCGATCATGCAGCCGACGCCGGCGCGCGGCTGCGCGTTCGGCGACTTCGACAACGACGGCGATATTGATATTCTCATCAATCCCGTCAACGCTTATCCTGAACTCCTGCGCGCCGATTCGACAACGAATAACAATTGGATAAAGGTTCAAACCATCGGCGTCAAATCCAACCGCAACGGCATCGGCGCGCGCATCATTTGCACGACCGCAGACGCGACGCAGATGGATGAAGTCCGTAGTGGCGGCAGTTATTATTCCAACAACGACCGGCGCGTGCATTTCGGTTTAGGCAAAGCCTCGAAAATTAAATCCATCGAAGTGCGTTGGCCCGGCGGCGGTACGGACATCGTGCGCGATGTCGCGGGAAATCAAACTCTCGTCATCAAAGAAGGTGTCGGCGTGTTGAAACAGGTAACGCCTGACACGACGAAGAAATAAACCACCCCGCAGCAAGCTGACGAGGTATTAAACCCAATGTGAATAAAACCGGACAGCCTAACAACCTTGACCTTCATCAAGTGTTCCCATTGCTCGACATGACTCGACTCACTCATCGCGCCGTGATCGTATGTGCGATCTCGTTGTCGCTGTTTCGGTTTATTCCGGCTCTGCACGCGCAGACTCCAAACGCTGCCGCCGTGCGCCACTACGCCAACGGCACTGCGCTGCAACAAAAGAATGATGCCGACGGCGCGATTCGTGAATTTCGCGCGGCCCTCAGACTTGCGCCGCGCATGCCCGAAGCGCATTTCCAACTCGGCTTCACGCTTGCCACGAAAGGCGCACTGCCGGAAGCGATCAGGGAATTTGAAACGGTCGTTAATCTCACCCCAGCCAACGCCAGAGCTTATTACTTCCTCGGCGCGGCGCACTGGTTTTCCGGCGATGCGGAGCGCGCGATTCCGGCCCTGCAACAAGCTGTGCGACTCGCGCCCGAAGATGCCGAAGCGCATTACTATCTCGGTCTCGCATTGCAGAAACGCGGCGACGCCAACGGCGCGATGCCAAGCCCGAACGAGGCCGCCAAACTTGCGCCCGAAAAAATCGAATCGCGTCAAACGATGGGCATGGCCTTCCTGAAAGACGACGATCTCGCAGCCGCCATCGAAGCCTTTCGCGCGGTCGTTCGTCTGCGCCCGGACTTCGCTCAGGCTTATAACGATCTCGGTTTCGCGCTCGTGCAAAACCGGGAACCGGACGCGGCCATCGCGGCGTTTGAGCAAGCTCTCAAATTCAAACCGGATGACACCATCGCGCTGCACAATCTCGGCATGGCGTTGATTCAAAAAAGCGACTACGCGGCGGCGGTCGCACTCTATCGTCGCCTTGTCGCATTAGAGCCGCGCCGCGCCGAAGCGTATTACAATCTCGCGCTCGCGCTCAAACAAAAAGATTTGCTCGATGAAGCCGTCGTCGAATTGAAACGCACGATGGAACTCGATCCGGCGCTCTATGAAGCGGCTTACACGCTCGGCGTCATTCTCCTGCAACAATCAAAGTTGCCCGAAGCGATTGCCGCCTTTCGCCGCGCCGTCGCCGTCAAACCCGACTACGCCGAAGCCCATTACGCTCTGGGAACCGCGCTGCAACAGCAAGCGGACATTGACGGTAGCATCGCCGCATTCCGCACCGCGTTAATCTATACGCCCGATGCGCCCGAAATTCACAACACGCTCGGAAACGTCCTGCGGCAAAAAGGCGACGTGAGCGCGGCGCGTGCGGAGTTCGCCGAGGCCGCACGGCTCAACAAAATTAAATCCGACAGGCAAGCCGCTGTTTTCGCGCTCAACACCGGCCTCGCCCGCCTCAGGGAAGGCAACCTTGAAGACGCCCTCGAACGCTTTCAGGCCGCCGTCAAACTCGACCCGAAGAACGCCCAAGCCTTTTACCAGCTCGCCAGAGCGTTTCTGCAAAAAGGGAATCGCGCCGCCGCCCTCACCGCTTACAGCCAAGCGAAGCAGCTTGATGCGCGGGTAAAACCTTTGCCGGAGTAGTTGTCTTGTTTGAGACATGGCAAGGGACTTCAGCGGCAAACGACGATTGTTGCGGCTCATTCAGAAATCCCAACCGGACGCGCATATTGGCCGCAAACTTATAACTCGTAGATGGCAGCTTCGTAGGGCTGCAACTCTCCGTTTTGCGAAGCTGTCGGATAATTGCTGAGCAGGAGTTTCGCTTTGGTCAAGTCGAGTCCCGTATTCGCTGACGCCGGTTTGTCCTTGAAGTTGAGCAGCACGAGGATTCGCCTGCCGTCCAGTTCCCGCGTGTAGGCGTAAACATTCGCGTTGTCTTTATCCAGCAAAGTGTACTTGCCGTAGATCAGCACCGGATTGTCTTTTCGCAGCTTCACCAAGCGGCGGAAATAGTTCAGACAGCTATTCCCATCGTTGTCCTCGGAGGCAACATTGACGGTCGTATAATTGGGATTGACTTTGAGCCACGGCGCGCCGGTTGTGAACCCCGCGTTCGTCGTCGCGTCCCACTGGAAAGGCGTCCGGCCATTATCGCGGGCGGCTATTTTTTGCGCCTCTAAGAATTTCCGTAAATCACCGCCCTTGTTTTTCGTTTGTTGATACCAATTGAGAGATTCGATGTCGCGGTAATCCTCAATGCGGTCGAACTTGATGTTGTTCATGCCCAGTTCATCACCGGCATAGTAGTAAGGCGTGGCGCGCATGGTGAAAAGGAACGTGGTGAGCATTTTGGACGACAGTTCGCGCCATTGCGGCGCATCGTTGCCCCAGCGCGTGACCATGCGCGGCTGGTCGTGGTTGCCCAGATAAATCGTGCCCCAGCCTTTGTTCGCGAAAACGCCGTCCCACTTGCTGTAGATGTTTTTGAACTCCACCAAACTATAGCCTTTCGGGTCGGGTATTTTCAGGCTGTCGGGGAGATAGCCGAGAGAGACGCCTTCAAAGTGGTACAACATGTTGAGTTCGCGCCGGTCGGCATCCACATAATCTAGTGCGTCCTCGGTCGTCACGCCCGCGCCTTCCGCCACCGTCATCACATCATATTTACTGAGAGCTTCCCGGTTCATCTCCTGCAAATACTGATGGACGTGCGGCCCGTTGCCGTAAAACCGCCCCCAATCGCCTTTGTATTCGGCAGGCATTGGGGGGAAGGTCGTATCCTTCGAGATGAACGGGATCACGTCCATGCGGAAGCCGTCCACGCCTTTGTCGAACCAGAAGCGCATCATCGAGTAGATTTCTTCGCGCAATTTGGGGTTTTCCCAGTTCAGGTCGGGCTGCTTTTGCGAGAAGTAGTGGAGGTAATAACTGTTGGTTTTCTCGTCAAGTTTCCAAGCGTCGCCGTTGACATCGAAGAAACTCCGGCGGGCGGCGGGCTTACCTTTTTCGGCAGGCCACCAGTGGTAATAATCGCGGTAGGGGTTGTCACGCGAACTGCGCGATTGTTTGAACCATTCATGCTCGTCGCTGCTGTGGTTGACCACCAAATCCATCACCAGTTTCAAGTTGCGGTCGTGCATTCCCTTGAGCAACTCGTCAAAGTCCTGCATCGTGCCGAACTCTTTCATGATGCCTTGATAATCGCTGATGTCGTAGCCGTTGTCGTCGTTGGGCGAACTGAAGACGGGATTGAGCCAGATGACATCGATGCCCAGACTTTTCAGGTAATCCAGCCGGGAGGTAATGCCCTTCAAATCGCCGATGCCGTCGCCGTTTGAATCCTTGAACGAGCGCGGGTAGATTTGATAGACGACGGCCTCTTTCCACCACTTTCTGGCGTTGCCGTCCGTCTGCGCCTCGCTCGCCACGCTTGCGGCGGGCTTGGCCGGTTCATTTGCAGCCTTCCGGTTTTCTTCACGGCACGCGGCCAGACACAACAGCCCACTCAAGATCGCCAGAGTCATCAGAAAGTTTTTCATGGCAGCCCTTTCCCGACTTGCATCGGAGTTGAAGATTTGATTGCCCCTTAGCTGATTGCCACAACGTCGATTTGCGCCACCACAAAAAAAGCGTAAGTCCAAACCTTGCGAGCGGCTTCGAGGGTCAAAACGTTGGCGCGGTGATGACTCACTTCAAACCCGTCGTCGCGATGCCTTTGATGAATTGCTTCTGCCCGATGAAGAACAACAGCACGCTCGGCAAGGTGACGAACACGACCGCCGCCATCAGCAAGTTGTACTCAACTTTGAATTGCTCCTGAAACACGGTCAAGCCCAACTGCACCGTCCGCATGTTGTTCGTCGAAGTGAAGACGAGCGGCTTGAAGAGATCGTTCCATTCGGCGATGAACGTGAAGAGGAACAGTGTTGCAATCGCGGCACGCGCCAGCGGAACCATGATCCGCCACAAGATCGTCCAACGGCTCGCGCCGTCAAGATAAGCGGCTTCTTCGAGTTCGACCGGGATGGTTTTGAAAAATTGCGTGAACAAAAAAATGCCGAACGCGTTGGCGAGCGACGGCACGATGAGAGCGTAGTAGCTGTTCACCCAACCGAACTTCGTGAGCATGATGAAGACGGGAATGACAAGCACCTGAAAGGGAATGATCATCGTCGCCAGCGTCACGAGCAGCAACGCATCGCGCCCGAAAAATTTCATCCGCGCGAAGGCGTAACCCGCCATCAACGATGTGATGATTTGTCCGAGCGTCACGCCCAGAGACATCACGAGCGAGTTGAAAAATTGCCGCCCGAAGTTCGTCGCCCGCCACGCTTCGACGTAATTTTGCCAGTACAAACCGCCTGACGCGACGCCTGTGGCCTCGACGGGCGCACGCAGCGAGACGACGAGCATCGCGATGAGCGGCAGAATAAAGAAGAGCGCGACGGCGAACGCCCCGACGTGCGCCCCGATGCCGGCGCGGCGCGGCGCGCTCGCGGCAGCAGGCGCGCCCGGCGATGACATCGTTTGCGCGAAAGTTGTTTGATCAAGCGAGGCGACGGCATCCGGCATGTTTAATCTCCCTGACGCAGCAGACGGAATTGAAGCGCGGTGATGCCCAGCACGATCAACACCATCAGCGCGGCGACGACCGCCGCTTGTCCCATGTTGCCGAACTTGAAGGCTTTGTCGAAGATGTAATAGACGAGCGTGGTTGTCGAGCCGACGGGGCCGCCGCGCGTCATCGCGTACATCTGTTCAAAAGCGCGGAAAGCATAGATGACGGAAATGATCGTCACGAAGAAAGTTGTGGGCGCGAGCAACGGCAAAGTGATATGACGAAAAACCGGCCAGCCAGCCCGCGCGCCGTCCACCGCCGCCGCTTCATAGACATCTTCAGGAATCGCCTGCAAGCCCGCGAGAAACAGCACCATGTTGTAACCCGCCTGCTTCCACAGCGTCATCAACACGACGGCGGGCATCGCCCACCGCTCGCTTTGCAGCCAGTTCACCGGAGCGATGCCGAAGACGCCGAGCGCGGCATTGAGCAAGCCTTGATCGTAGTCCATCAGCCACACGAAAATTATTCCGGCGGCGACGGTCGAAGTTACCACCGGAGTAAAAATTGCCGTGCGCAGGAGCCCGACGCCGCGCAGTTTCCGATTGAGCAACAAAGCGAGCGCGAGCGACAACACGACGCCGAGCGGAACAGTCGCCCCGACATAGACGAGCGTGTTCACGAGCGCCTGCCAGAACGCTTCATCTTTCAGAATCGCGCGGTAATTGGCCGCTCCGACAAACCGCGCTTCACCGCGCAGAATGTTCCAATGATGCACGCTCATCCAGAGCAGCTGAACGAGCGGGTAGAGCACGAACGCGCCGAGCAGGAGCAAGGCCGGGAGCAGAAAAAGATAAGCGGTGCGCGCGTCGCGCGGCCTGGATGAATTCATCGGAACTGCTCCCCGTCCGCGAGCAGTTGGTTGACTTCCGCCGCCGCGCGGTCGAGAGCTTCGGCGGACGAGTATTTGTTGTAGAGCGCCGCTTCCAGGTACTTGCCGAGCGTCGCCGACAGAGCCGGGTACTGCGGAATCGAAGGGCGCGTTTTCCCGTCCGCCATCTGTGCGGCGAAAGTTTTCATGAACGGATTCGCCGCGAGGTAAGCGGCATATCTCGCGTCGCGGTTCGCCCCTTTTGAAACGGGCAAGTAGCCCGTGTTCATCGCCCAGTCAACCTGAAAATCAGGACTCATCACATACTTCATAAATTCCCATGCGGCGCGCTCCGTCCTGTCGTTCGACTTGAACAGAAAGAGCGATTCGCCGCCGATGTTTGTCGCCGCGCGCGTCTGTTGCGGCAGCGGGAAGACGCCGACATCAACCGCTTTCTGTTTCTGAAGCAGCGGGTAATTCCACGGGCCGTTCATCGTCACGGCGACGCGCTTCGAGAGGAAGTCGTCGGTTTTATAACCCGCGTCCGTTTCCGTCAACACGGCTCCGTCAGTTAGCAGTTGCCTCCAGAAATCGAGCGCGGCGACGCCCGCCGGAGAATTGAAAGCCGCGCGTCGTCGGTCGGGCGTGAGGATTTCGCCTCCCGCCTGCCACAGAAAACATTGCCACGTCCAGACCGTCCATTCGGAACTACCCGCCGGCACTTGAAAGCCTCTGCGGTCGGGGCGCGAGAGTTGTTTGACGACGCTTCTAAACTCATCCCACGTCGCGGGCGTTTGCGTGATACCGGCTTCGGCGAATGCCTGCTTGTTGTAATACATGCCGAGATTGTTGGCGGAAAACGGCGAGGCGTAAACGTGATTCTGATAACTTCCCATCTCCCACAAAAAGTCGTACACGTCGGCGCGGTCGAACGATTTGTCTGCTGCGAGAAAATCGTCAAGCTCGCGCAACGCACCGGCTTCGGCATATTTCGGAAAGAATGCGGGCGCCCACCACAACAGATCGGGGGGCGTGTGTCCGGCGACCGCCGCATCGAGTTTGGGGCCAAGTTGGTCAGCCGAGCCGTAGATTTGCGCGTCGATGAAGATGTCGGGATGCGCGGAATTGAAGGCGTCGATCTTCGATTGCAAAGTTCGATTGTTGATGCCCGATTCCATCCCGTGCCAGAACGTGACGCGCGTGCGCCGGTCTTGCTTCGACGACGCCGTACAAGCGGACATCACACATAGCATAACGAAAAGCAACAGGATCAATTTGCGTTCAACTTTGGAAGTTTGAACCATCATCGCAACGTCGCTCCCGTCTCCGGGTCGAACAATTTGGCTTGCGTCATGTCGAACGTCAATTCAATCGGTGAATCAGCGCGGGCTGCCGTGCGGGGACTCAGTCGCGCGACGATTTCCTGTCCGCCGAGTGCGCACGTCGCCAGCACTTCGCTGCCTAACGGCTCGACGAACAGCACCGTCGTTTTGACCACTTCATTCGCATGTCCAACTTGTTTGCTCGTCTTCGTGTTGTCTGCGTTGTGCTCGTGAATATCTTCAGGGCGAATCCCTAAAATTATTTGCTCGCCTGCGTTGCTCTTGCGCAGGCGGTCAAGCGCAGGACGATGCGCTGCGTCGAGATTGATGTCAATAACTTCATTCGTGAGTCGCAAAGTGTCGCCTTCGCGCCGCACGTCGCAGGGGATGAAGTTCATCGGGGGTGAACCGACGAAACCCGCGACGAACTGATTGACCGGCTCCGTGTAAATCTCAAGCGGCGTGCCGACCTGCTGCACCGCGCCGTCGCGCAGGACGACCAGACGGTCGCCCATGCTCATCGCTTCCGTCTGGTCGTGCGTCACATAAATCATCGTCGCCTTCAAGCGGCGGTGTAGCCGGATCAATTCGGCGCGCGTCGAGACGCGCAATTTCGCGTCGAGATTGCTCAAGGGTTCGTCAAAGAGAAAAAGTTTCGGATGGCGGACGATGGCGCGTCCCAGCGCGACTCTCTGACGCTGACCGCCGGAGAGCGCCGCCGGTTTGCGCGCAAGCAGCGTGGACAATCCGAGCATTTCCGCTGCTTCGCCGACGCGCTCGGCGATCTCCGGCTTCGGGACGCCGCGCATTTTTAAGGCGAAGGCCATGTTATCGCGCACCGTCATGTGCGGGTAGAGCGCGTAGTTTTGAAAAACCATTGCCACATCGCGGTCGCGCGCGGGCGTGTGGTTGACGACGCGCCCGTCGATTTTGAGGGTGCCGTCAGAGATCGTTTCCAGCCCGGCGATCATGCGCAGCAAAGTTGATTTGCCGCAGCCCGATGGCCCGACGAGCACGACGAATTCGCCGTCGCCGATAGCCAGATGCGTGGGCATGACCGCCTGCACGCCGCCCGCGTAAACTTTCGTCACGCCGTCTAACATCACCTCGGCCATCGTTTCATCACCTCATCCAAATGTTTGCCGCACTGCTGGCTCAAGCGCGGGCATCGCGCCGCCGAGTCTCCGGCTTGTAGGAAGCACGTCCCACAGCAGTTCACCTAACCCGACGAAAAATTAAATGATTGCGCTTTATGCTCGATGTGATATTTTCAGCGCGCTCGCCGACAAAGTTTTAAACCATCTTGCGCCCGGAGACTTAATGATGAATCAAGATTCAAGCATTCACAACCGACACGCGCGACGTAATGACTTGCTGTCATTGCTCATCGTTTGCGTTTTCCTGTCGCTGCCCATCCGCGCAGTCGCGCAGGCGGAGGCGGCTCCCGTGCGTGCCGCTACGCCCGCGCAGCTTCAAGCTTTGCGCAGCTACATCAAGCAGAGTTGGCAAACGCTCAAACGCTCGAACACGGAACTCGCACGCGCCGCCGTTGACCCAAAGTTTACCCGCGAGCATGCGGGCAAGCGGTCCATCGTGTATCTCGCTCGCGATGAAAACCGGGCTCGCATCGAAGCCGAACTGCGTCGCCAGATGTCGGCGCAGGATTTCGCTTCAATCGAACTACGAGTGTTGCCCGAAGACCCCACCCAAATCACTGAACAGGGCTTGCTGTACCTGCCCTACCCGTATGTCGTTCCCGGCGGACGCTTCAACGAGATGTACGGGTGGGATAGTTACTTTATTCAAGTGGGCTTGCTGCGCGACCACGAAATCGAATTGGCGAAGAACGTGATCGACAACCATCTCTACCAGATCGAACATTACGGCGCGGTCTTGAACGCCAACCGCACCTATTTTCTTTCGCGTTCGCAACCGCCGTTTCTGACGCAAATGATTTTAGGCGTGTATCGCCAGACGAATGATAAAATTTGGCTGCGCCGGACGCTGCCGCTAGTGGAAAAGTTTTACCGCTTCTGGACGGAACCGCCACACCTGACGGCTGCGACTGGCCTTGCCAGATATTATGATCGAGGTGTCGGCCCGGCACCCGAAGTCATCGCCGACGAGCGCGACGAACAGGGCAGAACGCACTACGAGCGCGTCAAAGAATACTATCGCACCCACGAAATTACCGACTACGACATCAAGCAATATTACGACCGTGAGCGCGACGAACTAACGCCGCTGTTCTATACGGGCGACCGCTCCATGCGCGAATCGGGCTTCGACCCTTCAAATCGCTTTGGCACGTTCAACACCGACGTGATCAATTACAATCCGATGTGTCTCAACTCGCTGCTATACCTGATGGAAAAGGAGACCGCCGAAATCCTGCGCTTGCTCGGTGAACCCCGTGCGCGGCAACAAACGTGGCAAAAGCGCGCCGCGAAGCGTCGCGCGGCGATCAACCGCTTGATGTGGGACGAGCGCGATGGGCTTTACTATGATTACAACTTTATGACCAAGCAAGTGCGACGTTACCCGTTTGCGACCGCCTTTTATCCTCTCTGGGCGGGCATTGCGACACGGGCCCAAGCCGCGCGTCTGGTTGCCAATCTCAAACGATTCGAGCGTCCGGGCGGTCTGCTGACAAGCACCAACGTCAGCGGCAGCCAGTGGGACGCGCCGTTCGGATGGGCGCCGCTGCAATTGATCGCGGTCGAAGGCTTGCGACGTTACGGTTACACCGCCGAGGCCGACCGCATCAGCGTCGAGTTTCTCTCGATGATTCTGAAAGACTTTATCGAACACAACACCATCGTCGAGAAGTACGATGTCGAGCGTCGGGATTCCGACGTGGCCGCCGGGATCAAATTCGGCTACGCCGCGAATCAAATCGGCTTCGGCTGGACGAACGGAGCCTTCATCGAATTATATGCGCGCATGACGCCTGCGCGCCGCGCCGACGTGCTCAACATGAACGTCACGGCGAACAGATGAGCGATTTGTTGACACCCAAGTTTGCGGCTGGAAAAAGATAGAAGGAGCGAAGTTCATGATCTGAACTTCGCTCCTTCTAGTTTAATCAACGCATGTTCTCGGTTGTGCTTAGAATTTGAACTTGGCCGCAAACTGGAAATTGCGTTGAGGCCCGAACGTGGAGTTGATGCGCCCGGCGTTCAAGTTCGGACTGGCCGGGTTGCCGATGAAGCCTTCCGGTTGGCCGAGGTTGACTTTATTGAAGAGGTTTGTCACTTCGATGCGGAATTCGATTTGGCGCACTTCATCGATGTTGAATCTCTTGAAGAGCGATGCATCGGTGTTGAAGAATCCCGGTCCGCGCAGCGCGTTGCGCCCCAGATTGCCGAACGTGCCGACGGCGGGGCGGGCAAAGACGCCCGGATTGAAGAACTGCTCGCGCGATCCGCCGGTGCTAATCTCGCCCACCAAATCGGGGCGATTGGGGCCGGTGTCGCTGATGCCGTTCGTAGAGATGCCGACGTTGAACGGTTGACCGCTTTGCAGAATCGTCGCGGAGTTGAATTGGAATCCGCCGATAAAGAAATCCAGCAGACGCGACGCGTCGCCGCCAAACCGTTTGCCGCGTCCGAAGGGCAGTTCTATCAAATTCGTGAGCACGAAATTGTGGGTGCGGTCAAAGTCAGCCGGGCCACGGTTGAGTTCGCGGTCATAGAAGAACTGTTCGGCGCTGTTATTCTCAGCGCGTTGATAGGTGTAGTGGGCGAGCAGCGAATAGCTGTCGGAGAAACGCTTATCAGCCTTGACTTGAAGAGCGTTATAGCGATTGTCGGCGCAGTTGCAGAAGAAATCAATGTCCTGCGAGAGGCCGAATTGTTGGAACAACGGACGGGCAAGGTTGGTGTTTCGGTTTTCCGTGTAGCCCGCCAGCGTCGGCTGGTTGATGTTGATCGCAGGCCCGTCACCGGCGAAAACGTGTGTGCCCTTGTTGCCGACGTAGGCGGCTTCGAGCGAAATCGTCGGCGTCAGTTGATATTGCAAAGTCACGTTGTAAGCATCAACCGTCGGCAGTCTTTGCTTATCGGGGAGCGCGCGGGAGAAGACGCCGTCAGGTAGGAAGAAAGTCCCGTTGGCCGGCAGCGTGGCGTTCGGTGTGCCACCGCGATTCGGCGGAGCGTTGAGACCGAAGAACTGCGTGAAAGCGGGCGCACCCTGCGCGAGAGTGAAAACTCGCTCAAGGGGGCCGGACCGATTGAGTTGCTGCACGGCGAGCACCGGCAAGTTCTGCGTCACCGAGTGGCCGAAGACCGAACCGAACACACCGATGTCGTAAGAGCGACCGTAACCGCCGCGAATCACCGTGCGGTCATTGAGTTGATAAGAGATGCCGAGGCGAGGCGCGAAGTTCAAGCTGTTTTCGACGTTGCCGGCGAGGTCCGTGTCGCCGATTCCGGCCACACGAATTTGGCCGGTGGACGGGTCGAAGAAGCCGCCGTTGCCCGGTTCGTTGAGTTTTTGCGGGTTGATGACATCAAGGCGCACCCCGTAAGCCACCGTCAGTTTCGGCGTCACTCGCCACGTATCTTGCCCGTAATAGAACTGACGGAACTGGCGTTCGCGTGCATCCAAATTGGGAGGGCTGATATAGCGACCGAATCCGGTTACATCGCCGAGCAGGAAGGTGGCGATGCCGAGGCCGCTGTTGTTGACTCCGGTTAAGCCCGTGCGGTCGGGGCTGAAATTGAGTTCACCGGCGCGGTGGCGGTCGGAAGGGAGACGCAAATTGTTCGCGCGGCGAAAATCGACGCCGAACTTGAGATTGTGGTTGCCGACGTTCTTCGAGAGATTAGCAACGATCTGGTACTGGCGTTCGTCCTGGGTGAGCGGTGAGTTCGAGCGATTGACGCCGAGACCGGAGCCGATGTTAAACCCGAAGTCGCCTTCAATGAATCCGCCGAACAGACCGGAGGAGAGTTCGTCAAAATTTAAACCGGGAATACCCGCGTCCGTGGAGGGCGTCGTCAAGTAGTCGAACGGCAGGACATTGACGAAATACTTGAAGAAGCCGAACCGCACGTCAAGCACCGCCGTGTTCGAGAGCAGGTAGTCGAAGCCGAGCGCGAGACTTTGATTGCGTGCGCTCGACGTGCCACCGAGCGTGACGAGTTCTGCGCCACCGCCCTGACCGAGAGCGGTCGGGCCGTCGCGCGTGAAGTCGGCGAAGCTGTAACGACCGAAGGCGTTGAGCCTGTCATTGATGCGCCCGTCGAGACGCACGTTGAAGAGATCGTTGTCGAACAGTTCGCTGCCCGACGAGGCGAAGTTATCGCGCGTGCCGCCTTCGCGTCCCGGCAAGTTAGGCAACGGAATCAGCCGCAAAAGATTGCGCGCTTGCGGCGACAAACGGGCGGCGGGAATGATGTTGCCCGGAAACGGATCGCGTACCACTTGACCGTTGACAGTGCGCGTAGTCGCCGGGTCGAAGATTTGACCGCTCCTGATTGAATTGTCGGGGTTAAAGCGCAGATAACCACTAAAGTCTCCATTGCGCGCTGCCGCCGTCGGAAGAGTTAGAAGGCGCGAGCCGCCGACTTTGCTGCGTGTGCCTTGATAGTCGCCGAAATAGAAGAAGCGATTCTTGATGATCGGTCCGCCGATGGAGCCGCCGAACTGATTTCTCAGCGTGTCGGGGACCAATTTCCCCGTCACGGCGTCGGGACTGGATTGTGAGAACGGATTGCGCGCCTGCAACACGTCGTTCTGACGAAACTCGAAGAGGCTGCCGTGAATCTCGTTCGTTCCCGACTTGGTTTGCACGGAGACGACGCCCGCGATGGCCTGACCAAATTCGGCATCATAATTCTGGGTCGTGATTTTGGTTTCGCCGACGGACTCGAAAGTCGGGTTGATGACGATGATGCCGAGGATCGGGTCGCGATTATCGGTTCCGTCCAACTGGTAGCCGGTCCCCGAAAAGGCCTGGCCGTTGACGATGGTTTGAATCGAGCCTTGGGGGTTTTCGCTCGCGGCATGCTGCCACTGCTGTTGCTGTGTGCCCGGCGTCAGCAAGACGAGGCGCGTCAGGTTACGGTCGAGGATCGGGAGTTCGTTGACTTGGCGAGTCTCGAAAGTCGTCGCCACGTCGGCGCGGTCGGTCTTCAAAAGCTGTCCTTCGCTAGTTACTTCAACCGATTCGGACACGTCGCCGGTTTCCAGCTTGGCATCGCCGTTGGCCTGAGTGTCAACGTTGACGGTGACGTTCTGGAGCAGAGCTTTCTTGAAACCGGTGCCTTCAATGCTGATGTTGTAAATGCCGGGGAGCAAACGATCTTTAAGGTAAAAACCCGAATCGTTGGTGGTGACGGTGTCAGTTGTTTGACGCTCGACACTGGTGACGGTGACAGTGGCGTTCGGAACAACGGCTCCCGTCGAGTCAGTGATGGTGCCGGAAATGCCTCCATAGACGGCTTGAGCGTGCGCGCTCGACCCTGACAGCGCGAGAGAAAAAAGCAAGGCAAGCAGCAGACATGATGCGGTTCTGAATTTACACACGGGGAGTCCCTCCTACGTAATTTGACTGTGTCGCATGACTGGCACAGCCGCGGGGAGAAGTTAATTTACACAGTAAGCGGTTCCGGTCGGAATGATGTTACATAACCCGCCTGATACAACGAGAATCGCGACGACGACTGAACGAAAGCGATGCGAGGGTAAAAACCATGAAACGAGTGGTCAAGCTATAGCCGGAGTAGTTGGCTAAAAATCAACATCTGTTGTCGTTACATCATGGTCTAATCATTCTCCGAAATCGGTTCATGCGCTCGGCGACGGCTCAACAATTTACAAACGAGACTTAGGTCGGCTAACGGCGGCTTTGCCGAAAATGAATAGACCCTGTAGTTATAGTGTCTAAGGCAGACAAATTAGATTTACCGTGAAATGTTTAGCCCTGACTGGTTCAAGTGTCAAGGTTTTTTAATAGCTTGAGCGGCAATCAATCATCCATGTAGAATGCACTATGAGCACTTCGTTTTTCTGAGGCAATCGCTACGCCAAACATAACGCTCTGATGTTATGCGAGGCTAAAGTCAACGCTTTGTTGTTCAGTCGAATAAAGTTAGGGCGCGAAGTTAATGCCTTTTGTTAAAATTCAAAACTAACCTGATTTATGAAATTCTGGATTTTTATACAAATTATTGTTCACCAGAACAAAATTTGAAAGAGCCGCGTCTGACGGAGAAATAGTCGCTCTCCATAACTTTGCATTTGCCGCCCACAATTATATGCTTACCGCGACATTCTTTAATCGCGATCATTGGATTCACGTCAATGCTGTTTGAGCTGAAGAGAATGAGATCAACTTGCTTGATTAAGATTATCCTGGCGGGAGTGCTGGAATTGGCAATGAGCGCTGGAATCGCGGCCCAGCAGTCCGCAGTCAAACGCGACCCGCAAACTGTGTCATCCGCAACAGTAGTTAATTCTCAGCCAGTCGAACAGGCGCGGGCGTTGCTCGCTGACGGCAAACGCGACGCGGCTTTGGAGTTGCTCATGACGCGCGCTCGTTTCGCGCCGAATGATCACGCCGTGCGCCAAATGCTCGGCACGCTCTATTATCAAAAGAACGATTTTTTACGCGCGATCCAACACCTCTCCGCCGCACTCGATAATCTTGCGCCCGCGTTCACCGAACGCCGGCAGTTGATCCAGATGCTCGCCCTGTCGCACTACTCGCTCGGTCACTACAAAGACGCGATTTCGTTTCTCGCCCAAGTGCAGCCGGACGCGCCCGACAACACGGAAATAGCCTATGCATTGGGGAACAGTTATCTCTTGACGCGCGATGCGGACAAAGCGCGGGCGAGTTTCGCGCGCCTGTTCCGCGTCGCGCCCGACTCCGCTGCCGCGCATTTAATCAATGCGCAGATGATGATTCGCCAGAAATTAGAGGAGAGCACCGAGACAGAGTTGCGCCGCGCCGCCGAACTCGACCCGAAACTGCCGCAAGTTAATTTCATGCTCGGCGAGATGGCTATTTATCACGCCAAACTCGACGAAGGCATCACGTTTTTAAATAACGAAATTGCGGTTAATCCGGCTTTCGGAATGGCATATTATCGTTTGGGCGAAGCCTACACAAGACAATTGAAATGGGTCGAAGCCATCGCGCCGCTGCAAAAAGCCGTACTGCTCAGTCCTAACTTCAGCGGTTCTTACATCGTGCTCGGCAAAATTTATTTGAAGCAAAACAGTTGGGACAACGCTGAGGCGATGCTGCGCCGCGCCGCGCAGATGGATCCCAATAACTTCTCCGCACATCACTTGCTCGCGCAAGTTCTGCAACAAACCAATCGCGCGGACGATGCGCGCAAAGAATTCGAGATCGCCGAACGTCTGCGCAGCGCGCAGACGAACTGAAATGCAGGGATGAGGGATAAGGGATGAAGGATGAAAGTAAAAAGCGGAATGCTTTGTTTTCGTTTCGTTACTCATCTTGCAACTCTCATCTTTCAAGTCGTGCCGCTCCGCCCTCTTTGTTTCATCTCGCCGGTAAAAATATCTACAGCAAAACAATTTCGGTGTGGTGCTCGCTGATGCTGCTCGCGCCCCTCTGCTTCGGCCAACTGGTCGGGAAAGAAACCGCGTTCACGACCTTCACGGACGTGACCAAAGCCGCCGGACTCAACGCGCTGACGATTTACGGCGGGGTGGAGAAGAAACGCTTCATCATCGAGACCAATGGCTGCGGCTTCGCCTTTCTCGATTACGACAACGATGGTTGGCAAGACATCTTCACGCTCAACGGCTCGCGTCTCGAAAACTTCCCAAAGGGGCAAGAGCCGATTAATCATCTGTATCGAAACAATCGCGATGGTACGTTTACCGATGTGACTAAGCAGGCCGGACTCGCCCGCGGCGGGTGGGCCAACGCCGTGACCGTCGGCGATTATGATAACGACGGGGACGCCGATCTGTTCATCACTTACTGGGGACAGAACGCGCTCTACCGCAACAACGGCGACGGCACGTTCACCGATGCGACCGCTCGCGCCAAACTCCTCGCCAACGGGACGCGCTGGGGTTCGGGCTGCACGTTTCTCGACTACGACCGGGACGGCAAACTCGACCTCTTCGTTGCCAACTATCTCAAGTTCGATTTGGCGACGACGCCCGAACCCGGCAAAGGCGCGAATTGCTTGTGGAAAGGCGTCCCGGTCAACTGCGGCCCGAAGGGTTTGCCGACCGAGACGAATCTGCTCTATCGCAACAACGGCGACGGCACGTTCACCGATATCGCGGAACGATCCGGCATCGTCAAAGTTACCGGGCGTTACGCGATGACAGCCATCGTGACGGACTTCGACGACGACGGCTGGAGCGATATTTACGTCGCGTGCGATTCGACCGCGAGCATTCTTTACCGCAACAATCACGACGGCACGTTTACGGATGTCGCGCTTGAAACCGGCGTCGCCTACAGCGAAGACGGCAACGCGCAGGCCGGCATGGGTTTGGCCGTCGGCGACTATAACGCGGACGGCTACGTCGATATTTTCAAGACGCATTTCTCCGACGATCTGCCCGCGCTCTATCGCAACACCGGGCGCGGCCTCTTCGACGACGCTTCTCGTCTCGCCGGTTTCGACCACACGAAGTACGTGCAGTGGGGAACCGGCATGTTCGATTTCGACAATGATGGGTGGGCGGACATCTTTACCGTGACGGGCAATGTTTACCCGGAAGTCGAAAAAGTTTTCAAAGAATACCCACACCGCACGCCGCGCCTCGTCTATCGCAACACGGGCAAGGGGAAATTCACAGACGTGTCCGCTCAGGTCGGTACGCTCGCCCCGCAATCGTCGCGCGGCGCGGCCTTCGGTGATTTCGACAACGACGGCGACACGGACGTGCTCATCATGAACATGAACGATGCGCCGACGCTGCTGCGCAACGACAATCGCCAAACGCATAACTGGCTGACCGTCAAACTCGCCGGGACAAAATCAAATCGCTCCGCCATCGGTTCGCGCGTTCGCGTCATCGCCGCCGCCCACACGCAGACGCAGGAATTAACCGGCCAGTCAAGTTACTATTCGCATAACGATGCGCGTTTGCATTTCGGGCTGGGCGCGGCGAATAAAATCGACCGTATCGAGGTGCGCTGGCCGACGGGGGCGATAGAGCTTTTCACAGGCATCTCGGTTAATCAATTCGCGACGCTTAAAGAAGGCGGCGGCGTCGCCGTGCCTGGTCTGGAATCGCCCGTCAAAGTGAAATCAAACTGAAAACAGGTGGAAGCGGGGAGGCGACTGTGTCTGTTCGTCAGCAACTCCGGCGCGCGTGTGAACTCACAGCCCGTATGCACACGACGACGTTCGGCGCGTTGGTCAGACGCGCGTCGCAGTTGCTGATGACGGGGCTTATCCTCGCGCCGCTCGCTTGGTTGATGTTCGTTCAGGCGAGAGCGCAAGAACGTGTTGTTGTCAGCAATCAATCGCAAACGCCTATCATCTCAAATGAGTTGAAGCCCACCGGCCTGATCAACCTGGCCCACCTCAACTACCTGTGCGAAGAAGTCGAGATCGAAGGGCAAAAGATGTTGCTCACGCACATCTATGCCGAAGCGCCGGGTTATCAATGGACGGACGCCGCCGGGGAAGGCGTGGCTGCGCTTGATGATGTCGCGCGGGCGACGATTGTCTATCTGGATCACTACGCTCAAACCGGCGACCGCCGCGCGTTGGAGCGGGCGCGGGCGGGACTCAACTTCACGCTTTACCTGCAAACGGCGGACGGCGAGTTTTATAACTTCTTGCTTGACCGCGAAGGGCGCATTAACCGCGACGGCAAAACGAGTCGTAAGTCGCTCGATTGGTGGGCGTATCGCGGATTGTGGGCGCTCGCGCGCGGCGTCGCCGTCTTTAAAAACGTTGATGCGGATTATGCCGCGCGCCTCGACGCGGCCTATCTGAAAACTGAAAAGCTGATCGCCGCGCGACTCTCGAACGTCGGCAAGTGGACGACCGTACACAATTTCCGCGTGCCCGCGTGGTTGCCGGGCGGCGCAGCGGATGCGACGGGAGTGTTGCTGCTCGCTCTTGCCGAATATCAAGCGACGAGGCCGAATGCCGCGACGCGAAAGTTGCTCATCACGCTCGCCGATGGAGTCTCTGCCTATCAACTCGGAGGCGCAAATACATACCCGTTTGCAATGCACCCGCACACGACCGACGCGCCCGGCTTCTGGCACGCGTGGGGCGCGCATGAAGCGCAGGGGCTCGCCCGCGCCGGTCTGGTCCTACGCCGCGCCGACTACATCGAGAGCGCGCGTCGGGAAATTGAAATCCTGTTCGCGTGGCAACTCGCGACCGAGCGTGTGCATGAACTCGGCGTCTTGCCGCGCCGCGAAGGGCAGCAAGTTTATGGCATTAACTGCATCGTGCAGGCGTGTCTGAATCTATATCATGCGACGGGCGATGAGCGTTACGCGCGCATGGCCGGGCTGCACGCTTCGTGGTTGCTGGGCAACAACCTGGCGCGCGTGCCGATGTATGACGAGACGACGGGACGCGGCTACGATGGTATCGACGGAGCGCACAAGGTCAACCGCAACGCCGGGGCGGAATCAACGATTGAAGCGTTGATGATTTTGCAAGCCGTATTGCGCGTGCCTACAGCCGCCGGGTATCTCGATTACAAAACGACGAGTCAACAGGGCTGGCAGGTGCTCGAAGCGGAGGAGGGGCGTGTCGCCGCCAGCCATCCGATTTGCAAAAGCGGCGATTGGATGAACGAAGCGCGCATTTCCGGCGGGCGCTATTGTCAATTGAAAAACGGCGAAGCGATTGAACTTACTTTTGAAATTTCGGAAACAAGCGACTACCTGCTTTATCTCGCGCACCTGCGGCGCGCTGTCGCCGCGACGAGTAGACGAAATGAATTGCCGACAAACTCAACCCGGACATCTGCACGCGGCGCATTTGTGCTGCGTCTTGACCGAAACGCGAGTCTGACTGTGCGAGAAGCGGTCTCACCCGACCGTGATCATCTATGGCTTGATAATCTCACGACGCGCCCGTTAAAGCTCAGGGCGGGTAAGCATACGTTGCGTCTGACATACGTCAACCCCGACCGCTCAGCTTCGACCATCGTTGATGGCTTCCTGTTACATCCCGCGATAGCTACGAAGACGCTTCGATCCGCCTCCGGCGTGCGCTTGCGTTTGAGTTTCGACATGCGGAAAGGAGCATTGACGTGGCACGAATGAAGACGCAGAGGAACGCGGCGAACGCGCCTCTGGCCGTCACTGCGCGGCGTTGTTCATCCTCGTCTCGCGTTCGCCACACGATCATGGTATGGCTCGCGGCAGGTCTTCTCGCCTTGTTCATCAATTGCTCGTCGCCGCAAACGAAACGAGATGAGAGCAGCGGCGGGCCTGTGAGGCTGACTTATTGGAGCGCGACGAACCCGCAGGAAGTGGAGTTCGCACGGCAAGTCGCGGGCGAGTGGAATCGTGAGCGGGCGGACGTGCATATCGTCGTGCAGCCTGTCCCCACCGGTCAGTCGTCGGAAGAGATCGTGCTCGCGGCGGTGGCGAGCCGGACGACGCCGGACATCTACGCCAATGCTTCGCCCGCCGAGATGCAGAACTTGATCGACGCGCAAGGGTTGGTCCGCCTCGACGATTTCGCGGATTACGCGGGAGCCATGCGAGAGCGCATGTCGCCGGAAGTGTTGCAGCAGTACAGGGCGTCGGACGGGCACTATTACCAAATCCCGTGGAAGCAAAATCCGGTGATGGTGCTCTACAACACGCGTCTCCTGCGAGCTGCGGGAGTGGAGAGATTTCCCCTGACGTACAGTGAATTTCTCGACGCGGCGGGGCGCGTGACCGGCGGCGACGCAGGCACGCGCCGGTGGATGTTGTTGATCGACTTTCTCCCGATTTGGTACAAGCGTCTGTTCGATTATTACCCGCTCTATCTTGCGGCGACCAATGGGCAGACGCTCTTGCACGAGCGCCGCGCGGCGTTCGACAACGCCGGGTCAGTCGCCGCGTTCAGTTTCCTGCGCGAATGTTTCGCGCGCGGATATGTGCCGCGTCAATCGTTTCAGGGCGATGCGTTCGTCAAAGAGCAGGTCGCGGCGCGAT
Source organism: Pyrinomonadaceae bacterium (assembly GCA_051006195.1). Lineage (GTDB taxonomy): Bacteria > Acidobacteriota > Blastocatellia > Pyrinomonadales > Pyrinomonadaceae > JAIVJZ01. The sequence goes on along the minus strand of JBPCIP010000109.1, from coordinate 20,787 downwards.
TCGTCGGCGCGAACGTCATCAGTTACCTCGAACGCATCATGCCCGCCGATTTTGAATACGATTTCGCTCCCGTGCCGCGTCCCGACGGCGCGAGCGGCCCGGCGTGGACTTACGCCGACCCGAAAAGCCTGGTGGTTTTTACGACGTGCCGGCATCAACGCGCGGCGTGGGAGTTCGTCAAATACATGACTTCGCGCCGCAACGACTTGCGTCTGCTCGAAGCCACAAGTCAATTACCGATTCGCGGGCGACTGCTCGATGACGATTTTTTTGCCGACTACTTTCGCCGCCAACCGAAGATGCGCCGCTTCGCCGAACAGGCAGAAACGGCGCGCACGATTGATTCAATCGCGGAGATACAGGAAATCTTCGACATCATCGCGGGCGAGTTTGAAGAATCGATTTTCTACAATTTGAAATCACCCGAACAGGCGGTGCGCGATGCAGCCCGGCGAAGCCAACAAATTCTCGACACTCAATAAAGTCGCGGCGCTTGATGATACGCTCACGGCGCGGCGGCGCGGACGTTTGCCGGGTCGCCTGCATCGTCTCTTGCGCCGTGAGCATGGCGACCGCACCGACCGCTCCGGCTATTTGATGGTGCTCCCCTACGTCTTACACACCCTCATCTTTCTCGGCTATCCGCTCGCCTTCGCCTTCGCCCTGATCTTTCATCGGTGGAATATCTACACGCCGATGCGCTATGTCGGGCTCGGCAATATCCGCTTGCTCATTCACGACCCGCTCATCTGGCGTGCGCTCGCCAACACCCTCTACTTTCTGCTCATCCACGTTCCCTTGCAACTCGTCGTCTCGCTTCTATTCGCGCAACTGCTCAACCAAAAAATTCGGGCGCGAGCTTTCTTCCGCGCGAGCTACTTTATGCCCGTCGTTGTCTCCGGCGTCGTCGTCACGATCCTCTGGCAACAGCTTTACGCTTACGAGACGGGATTGATCAATGTCGCGCTCGCGTGGCTGGGTGCGGCGAAAATCGGCTGGCTCACCGACCCACGCATCGCGATGCCCGCCATTGCTTTGATGGCGACGTGGAAAAACGTCGGACTCTATATCGTGCTCATCCTCGTCGGCTTGCAGTCGATCCCATCGCACCTCTACGAAGCGGCGGAACTCGACGGCGCGAACGGTTGGCAGCAGTTTCGCTACATCACCCTCCCGTCACTCAATCCGACGATCATTCTCGTGCTCATGCTTTCGACCATCGGTGGCTTTTCCCTCTTCATCGAACCCTACGTGATGACCGGCGGCGGCCCCGTCAGCAGCACGCTGTCCGGCATTCTCTATCTGTACAAACAAGCCTTCGTCTTCGGCAAAATGGGCTACGCGGCGACCATCGGATTCTTCTGGGCGATCATCGTGTTCATCGTCGTGCTGGTTCAGCGGCGCGTCGTCGAAACGGCGGAAACGGAGCGGATGTGATGAAGCGTTTATTATCGTATGCGCTGCTCACCGTCGGCGCGCTGATGTTCATTTACCCGTTCGTGTGGATGGTCGCCGCAACCTTCAAACCGGAAGCTGAAATCGCCGGTTTCGCCATCCTCACCTCTCATTTTTCCTTCGATAACTACCTGTTCGTGTTTCGCAAAATCCCGGTCGCGCGCAGTTTCCTCAACAGTTTGTTCGTCTCCGTCCTCGTCACCGCGTCGGTGATTTTCTTCGGCTCGCTGACGGGTTACGCGCTCGCTCGCCTGCGGTTCACGGGTCGCTCGCTTGTCTTCAACATCGCCCTTTTGACAATGATGATTCCGGCGCAGTTGACCCTCATCCCGCTCTACACCATGATCGTTCGCTTCGGCTGGATCAATTCCTATGCGGCGTTGATCGTGCCCGCGATGATGAGCAGCTACGCCGCGCTGCTGTTTCGCAACTTCTTCTCCTCGATTCCCCAGTCGCTCGTCGAAGCCGCGCGGCTCGACGGGTGTTCCGATTGGCGCATCCTCTTTTCGATCATCTTCCCGCTCTCGAAACCGATCATCTGGACGGTCGCCCTGCTCACCTTCATGGGCATCTGGAACGACGTGCTGTGGTCGCTGATGGTCATCCGCGATGAAGGAAAGATGACGATGCCGCTCGTCGTCACGCTGTTCGCCGTCGGCGGAGGCGCGGAGGCACGACTCGGCGCACAACTCGCCGCCGCCACCCTGCTCGCCCTGCCCGTCATCATCGCCTATGTCTTTCTGCAACGACACCTGATCGAGAGCCTGGCGGCGAGCGGGATGAAGAACTGACAATTGACGCATTGGCTAACCTCGCCACTACTGCGACTGGTCGATGACGCCGGACGCGCTTGCCCTCACTGTACCGCTTCCAACACCAATGCCTCATAAGGCGCGAGGTGAATTGCGTCACTGTTTGATGGTCGTTGTGTTGGGTAAGCGGTGGTGAGAAGTAAACGCAGGTGCTGAGAGTCGCCAGTGGCGGCTTGGTCCAGAGGAAGCGTGCGAGGCTCGCTGCTCATGTTAAGGGCGATGAGTAGATTCTGCTCAGGGGTGTATCGCCGGTAGGCGAAAATGTGCGGATCGTTTCCCATCGTCGTATATGCGCCTGTGAGCAGCGCGGGGCAGTTGCGACGCAGGCGAATCGCTTGTTTGTAAAAGTTGAGAATGGAAGCGGCCTCTTTTTCCTGCGCGGCGACGTTGCGCCCGTCGCTGCCTAGCGCAACAGGCGGCACGGGCAGCCACGGCATCGCAGAGGGCGCGGTGAAACCTGCGTGCTTCGCACCCGTCCATTGCATCGGCGTGCGCTCGCCGTCTCTGCCCTTGTAGCCGGGAAAGTAGCGTCTGCCGACCGGGTCGCGCACGTCTTCGAGCCGCATGGGGTCAGTCGTTTTCATGCCGATTTCTTCGCCGTAGTAGATGAAAGGCGCGCCGCGCAAGGTGAGCAGCATGGTCGCCAAAAGTTTGGCGATCCGGTCGTCGTGTGCGCCGTCGCCGTAACGGTCGAAGGCGCGCGGATTATCGTGGTTACTCAACACATGAGTCGTCGCACGACTTTCGAGCGCGGCTTCGGATGCTTCGACCACGCAACGAAATTGGGCGGCATCCAGCTTCGTCACGTCTCGCATCAGGAAGAAGTTAAACGGCAGTTGGATTTCATCATCGGGCGCGCCGTAGTAGGTCATCAAATCGTGCAAAGTCGGCGCGACGATCTCGCCGATGAGCAGACAATCATTTCCGTACTTGTCCGTCTCGGCGCGCAGGCGTCGCAGCACGTCGTGGGTTTCGGGGTAATCGCGGTTGTACTTTAGTTCCTGCTCATACTCCGCCGTCGAACCCGGTCGCAACTCCGGCAGGAGCGGGTTGTCGCGCAATTCCTCGTCCTCAAACATCCAGTTGATCGCATCGAGGCGAAACCCGTCCACGCCGCGCTCCAGCCAGAAGCGCACGCTTGCGAACAACGCGGCTTCGACTTCCGGGTTGCGCCAATTGAGGTCGGGTTGTTCCCGGTAAAAGAAGTGGTAATAATATTGACCTGTCGGTTCGTCGAAGGTCCACGCGCACGGGCTGAAAGCCGAGTTCCAATTATTCGGCGGCGAGCCGTCCGGCTGCGGGTCGCGCCAGATGTACCAATCGCGTTTTGGGTTCGTCCGCGAGGAACGCGATTCTTTGAAGTAAGCGTGTTGGTCCGAAGTGTGGTTCAACACCAGATCGAGGATCACGCGCAGATCTCTTTTGTGCGCTTCGACCATCAACAGATCAAAATGCGCGAGCGTGCCGAACTGCGCATCGACGGCTACGTAGTCGCTCACGTCATAGCCGAAGTCAACTTGAGGGCTGGGGTAAAACGGCGTGATCCACAATGCGTCAACGCCGAGGTCTTGCAGGTAATCGAGTTTTGCGGTGATGCCGTTCAGATCGCCGATGCCGTCGCCGTTCGTGTCGTAGAACGAGCGCGGGTAGATTTCATAAAACACGGCGGACTGCCACCATGAAGAAGTGTTGCGGTTAAGTTTAGTCATACGGGCTTGAACGATGATGCTCTGTAGTGGCGGGCGCGTTTGATGAAACATTTTTCATCAGCAATGCTCCTTCAGCCATTCCAACAACTCATTGCTGTTGCCCGTCGCCAGCGCAATCGAGGTGTCGGCGGCTCCGTAGTACAATTTGAGGTCGCCCGTCTCGGCGTCGTGCGTGTAGCCGCAGGGAAACACCACATCGTTGACATCACCCGATCTTTCGTAAGGCTCGACGGGGGCGAAAATCCATTCGCTGCCGCGCCGGATCAATTTCGCCGGGTCTTCCAAATCCATCAACGCCAAACCCAGCCGGTAGAGGCACCCGCCGGGCGTGTTGCGGACGCCGTGATACATGAAGAGCCACCCCTCGCGGGTTTCCAAAGGGGGCGGCGATAAACCGATCTTGTTGGCATCCCACCACGCCCCGCTGCGGGCTTTGAGCGCGACTGCGGAATCGCCCCAATGCTTCAAGTCCGTCGAGTACGAAATCCAAATATTCGCGCTCGTTCCCGACACCGGACGATGCAGGAGCGCCCAGCGGTCGCCGATGCGGCGGGGAAACAATGCTGCGTCTTTGTCTTCGGGCGGGCAGACGACGCCTTTGCGCTCAAAGATTTTGAAGTCTTTCGTGGCGGCGAGCGACACCAGCGGACCGCTCGTTGAATAGGAGGTGAACGCGATGAGGTATTGTTCGAGTTCGGGAACCCAGGTGATGCGCGGGTCTTCGACGCCCCATTCGTCTTCGGGATGATTTGCGGGGTCGGGCGCAAGCGTCGGCTGTTGATCAACCTGCCAATTCGTGACTCCGTCCCGGCTGCGCGCGGCGGTCAAGTGCGAATGACCGCGACGGTCTTCGACGCGGGCGAGCAGCAAGGTTTCGCCGGATTGCAAACGGGTCGCGCCGGGATTGAAAATTGTGTTCGCCGGGTAAGGCCAATCGGCGGCGGTGAGAATCGGGTTGCCCGAATAACGCCGGAATACTTCTTTGAAATGTGCGTTGTGCATACGAGTGTTTGTTCTCTCCATGATTCCTGCAAGCAGGCTTGATTTGGGACCAGCGCCGCCAGCGCCGCCAGACCATTGGCGCGATAAATTTAACGTCCAAGCGAAAGCGAGATTTCCCGCCGCACATAAGCATTCACATCAGTCGAACTCGAAGGCGCGTCAAAACGAATGAGCAAATATTTTTGGCCTGAAGCATCGGAGCGCGAGCGCACGCCGGATGTTTCGGTGAGTTTGTGAGGGGTGCGAACGCCAAGCGTGTACTCGCGCCCCGCGCGCCCTTCGAGAACAAGTCGCAACGCGTTGGCCGCAGGTTGCACGCGCAGAATACGCAAGCCTTGATTATCGTTGCCGACCACGAGCGGTTCAACTTCCGCATACACGTCCGTGCCTTCATCGTAGGTGAAGACGATTTGCGCGCCCCGCGTCGCGTCTTCAAGCTGAACGGTCGCGCGTTGGATGTCGCCTTCGCGTGTGATGTCGAACTTGGCCGGACGCTTGTTGATCGTCACCCCGCGAATGAGTGCGTCCGTTGGGAACGCAGGAGCGATGACAAGCCGGGCGGCGGCGGCGGTCACGGGCGAGGCGGCATTCGAGAGCGCGTTGCGCGCGTTCTGGTTCGGCGTCGAGTTGGAGAGCGGGGCTTGTCGCGTGATGTTGATGTTGACGCGTCCGGTTTCGCGGCGCAGAGCGAAATCGTAACGCGACGCGCCCGCTGCGACGCCGCGCACATTCACGAAATTCCAGTTCGCGGGAAGTTGCGGAGCGAAACGGAGCGTGCGCCCGGCGTCGCCCGCGTGGATGCCCAGCATTCCGCGCAGGGCGGGCGAGACGACCATCGCTTCCGACCACACTTGATGATGCGAGGAGCGTCCGAAGGATTTATAAAAGTCGCCGCTCAAAAGTTCCGTGACGTAGCCGAACGCATCCGGGAAGGTCAACGCGGCGTTCGCCGTCAACGCCTGAAAGCCGACGTGGGGGCGACCGTAGGAGTACGCGCCGACGCTCGCCCAACCCGTAAACAACGCCCAGACGGAGCCGTAGTGATACGACAGCGGGTCGTAGAGTTGACTCTGATTCGAGATGATGCGCGTGCCCCAGTCGGTCGCCAGCGCGCTGCCGCCGATGTGGTCCAGTTCAACTTGCGCGCGGGCGTCGTCGAGCGTGTGCCACCACAGGGGAACAGCGGGCAGCACGGTGTTTTCGTCATAGAGCGTCTTGGTTTGCAATTCATTCAAGCGGGCTTGACGACGCGCCTGATCTGGCCCCGGTTCGGCAACGGCGGGCTTGGCTGGTGGAAGTTGCGTGGCGTAAGCGTAAAAGTTTTTGTCGGCGAGCCAGTAGATTTTTTCGGTCGCGGTGCGCGTGCGTTCGGCGTTAGCGCGTGCTTGTTGCGCAAACTGCGCATCGTTCAACGCATCGGCGAGTTCGGCGATGGAGCGCGAGGCTTCGACCCACAAGCCCTGCATATAGATTTCTTCGTGCGGCGGGTAGAGCGCGCCGCCTTCAACCCAACCGTGGCCGAACTTCGTGTTTTCGATCAAGCTGTTGTTGTCCGTGTCGGTCGCGGCGGTGAAGTTGTAGGCGCGTTTGATCGCTTCCCAATTTGTCTGGAGATAAACGCGGTCGCCGGAGGCGCGGAACAGATCGGCATGCACGATGACATAGAGCGGTGTCGCATCGGCGGAGGCCCACGGGTACGGGTAGTCGGTGAACCACGGAATGAGCGCGGCGGATTGCGAAATCTCATGCGGAATTTTGCCGTCGGCGCGTTGGAATTGGGTCAGGAAGTCGAGCGCGGTCCGCGTGCCCGCGAAGTCGCCGTAAGAAGTCAACGCGAGTGAGGTCCACATCGCATCGCGCCCGAAGAACCATGCGAAGCCGGGACGTTCGGATTCGCCGGAAGTTCTAAACCCGGCGAGTAACCCCGTGCCCAATTTCGGGTTGGTGGCAAAGCCCTTGTCCGTGCCGATTTTCGCCCATGCGAACGCCTGATTCAACTTTTCGTCGGGCGTGTCCAATTGCACGGTGTCGCGTTGCAGTTGCTCGTAGTAACGAACGTTTTGTTGATACAGCCCCGGAATGGAATTCAACAGGCGGTCGTAAGTCTGCTTCGCCTGGTCGCGGGCAGTAGGCGCGTCGGCGTTGCGCGCGTAAGGTTGCACGCCGGAGTCGAGCGGCTTGAGGAGCGGTGGCGGCGCGCCCGGTGTCGGGTGCGGGCCTGCGTTCATGTTCGTGCTGCCCGCAATGATGATGGGAATGTAGCTTGCGCGCAGTTGTTCTGGGGTTACTTCGAGGGTGAACTCGGCAGGTACGTCGCGGGGTTCTTCCTGATAAGGCTGCACGGACACATCTCGCGCGGCGGGTGAACCGACAAGGCCGACAAACCGCTTCGATTCTTCGGTCAGGTAATAAACGCGCTCGTCCTTGTTCCATTCGAGATTGCCGGTCATCAACCCGCCCGGCCACGAGAGAGCCAGACGCGGGCGAAATGAGGCGCGTAGCATCATCGGCAGCCGCGAGTCAACATCCAGCAGCATCACGATGCCGGGTTCATCGATAGGCGCGAAAATAGTTTGTCGCACGGTGAAGGCGGCGTGCGAGTAAGTAAACACAGTGGCTTCGGGGCGCACTTCGATGCCGGTCAAAAGGTCTGCGGCGGGGAACGCGAGGGAGTAGCCTTCGACCTGAAAAGCAAGCTGAAAGTCGTCCACGAGTTTCATCGGATGAACCCACGCTTCCATGCCCCGGTGCTCGTAACCGTAAGCGGCGGCGCGGCGTCCGACAACATCATAAAAAGTGTTGGCTTGCGTACGCCGCGAGAGTTCCAGCCCGCTTTTACTAACCGCGAATTTAGCCGGCAAGACGACGGACTTTTCCTTCACGTTTGTTTGTCCGGCAAAGCTGATGTTGAAACTGACGAATAAGAGCGCGCACAAAACGAGACGCAGACAGGTTTGAGCATGCATCATTGTTTCCTTCACAACCGAACAGGTTACGCCGGACGTGGATTGATATATAAACGTCGAAATGTCAATTAGATATTATCGGGAGTTAACCAAATCAATCACATCGAATGCGGCAACTTAGTGGCGGCAAGTAACTCTCAGCTTGTGTAAACCACAAGCTGTTTCCATTACCATATCCGAGATGCCGTCTGTGGTTAGTCGCAACAGGTCACAGACCATGCGACGCCGCTTCACGCCGCGATGACATTTTCCACCACTATTCTGACACTCGCAAAGAGTTTATTCAGCAGTTTGTCTGTCAAACACAACTCCTGGCCTTTTTCTTTTTTTTGGCTGGCTAGTCAGACACCTTCCGGCTCGTATAGGGCGAGCACATCTAAATTCGCGGTAAAAATAAGATTGTGGCATCTTCTCGATAGTTCTACACCAGCACGAGGAACTATGCGAGGAGTTTGATGATGAGTAATACCGCTCCCGGCAGCCTGTTAGAAATTTTGTCGATTTGACTGACCCGCGCGTTGAGCGAACAAAGCTGCACCAGTTGTATTCGTTTTTGTGAGCGAAAGCGCCGGCGGGTGTGTGGCACATTTGTTACAAGCATTGCCACTGCCGTTCATTCGAGAGTCGTCACACCCAAAAAACTTCGACATAAGTTTCGCAGTTGCACTTACAAGTTGATTCCGCCTTGTTATCCTGACTGCGAAAAATGAGGTGCGGCGAGGATGTCTCGCCGCACCTCATTTGAGAGCGGGGGCAAGTCTGTCCGGGTGATTGTTAGCGGTTGACCGCGGCCATCATCGCTTCTGGGTAGCGTGTGCCTGCCGCCACGCCCTTCGGCGCGATCTCGTCGATCCGGCGTAAATCCTCCGGCGTCAATTTCACTTCCAGAGCGGCGACGTTTTCTTCGAGATACTTACGTCGCTTCGTGCCCGGAATCGGCACGATGTCCGGCCCTTGCGCGAGCACCCACGCGAGGCCGACTTGCGCCGGGGTGCAATTTTTCTCCGCCGCCAATCGCTCGATGTGTGTGACCAGTTCCAGATTCTTTTGAAAATTTTCACCTTGAAAACGCGGGCTGTGTCGGCGGTAGTCATCCGGCGCTAAATCGTCGATGCTTTTGAACTGGCCGGTGAGAAAACCTCGTCCGAGCGGGCTGTAGGCTACGAACCCGATCCCCAGTTCGCGGCATACGTCGAGGATGCCGTCTTCGGGGTCGCGCGTCCACAGGGAATACTCGGTTTGCAGCGCCGCTATCGGGTGTACTTGATGCGCGCGGCGGATGGTTTCGACGCCCGCTTCAGACAAACCCAAAAAACGCACCTTACCTTCTTCGACGAGCCGCGCCATCTCTCCGACCGTGTCTTCAATCGGCGTCTGCGGGTCAACGCGATGCTGGTAGTAAAGATCAATCGTGTCTACTTTGAGGCGGCTCAAACTCGCTTCGCAAGCGGAGCGCACGTATGCGGGCGTGCCGTTGACGCCGAGAAAACTGCCGTCCTCGCCGCGCATGTTGCCGAACTTGGTCGCCAAAACGACCTCATCGCGCCGCCCTTTGATGGCACGCCCGACCAATTCTTCGTTCGTAAACGGCCCGTACATGTCGGCGGTGTCGAGGAAGTTGACGCCCAACTCCAGGGCGCGGTGAATCGTCGCCAGCGACTCGGCCTCATCACGCCCGGCGTAAAACTCGGACATCCCCATGCAGCCCAGCCCGATGGCGGACGCATTGAGATCGCTGTGACCTAATCTTCTCTGTTCCATGTCGTTCCTCCGTTGTGCCCTACTGTTATCCCTTTTCGCTCTCCACAAGTATTTCCATCTCAATTTGTCAGCACGACTTTACCGGTAGTCTTTCTGCCTTCGACCGCCGCGTGCGCCCGCGCCGCCTCCACGAGGGGGTACTCCTGGACCGTGACCCGCAACCTGTCCGCCTCGACGTGCGCCGCCAACTCGCGCGTGAACCCGGCGAGTGTGTCCGGCGATTCGCTGTAGAGCGTGTAGCCCCTGACCGTCAAATTCTTACTCATCAAACCGAGCGCCGAAATCTGAAAATCCTTGCCGCTCGCCGCTCCGTAGACGATCATCGTCGCGCCTTCCGCCAGCAACTTGACGTTCTGGCCGCCGATTTCGCCCCCGACCATTTCGACCAACAAATCGACGCCTTTGCCTTCCGTCGCTTCCAGCACACGCTCCGGCCAATTCGCCTCCGTGTAGTTCACGGTGAAGTCTGCGCCAAGATTCCTGACGAGGTCGAGTTTCTCAGGCGTGCTCGCCGTCCCCGTCACCCGCGCGCCTTTGTGCTTGGCGAGTTGCACGAGCAGAGAACCCACCCCGCCCGCCGCCGCATGAACGAGCACCGTCTGTCCGGCACGCAAATTCTTCAACAGACCGAGCGCGGTCAAGCCCTGGACCAGCAGCGCGGTCGCCTTGCCGAACTCCAGATTGTCAGGGACGGGGACGACCCTCCCGGCAGGAGCCACCGCGTACTCGGCGTAGCCGCCGCCCTGCAAACTCGCCATCACGCGCTGCCCCGCCTGTAAATTTACGACTCCCGCGCCGACCGCTTCGATGGTCCCGGCAACCTCAAAACCGGGAACGAACGGCAGCGGCGGTTTAAAAAAGTATGTGCCTGAACGCAACATGGTGTCCGCGTAGTTGACGCCCGCCACCGCCGTCTTGATCAGCACCTCGCCTGCGCCGGGCTGTGGCTTCTCGACTTCGTCCACCCGCAGCACATCCGCGCCGCCAAATTCGTGAATCCTCACCGCCTTCATTTCCCACCTCCCTTTCCAAACCAGACTATCAACTCAAACGAGGCTCACATTTCTCATCCTTCAAGACCGACGTGCTTTCCCACCAAACGCGACAAAGACTCTTTGCCGACTGCGCCGACGATGCGCTCGGCTTCCTTGCCGTCGCGGAACAGGATGAGCGTCGGGATACCCTTGATGCCGTACCTGCCGGCGACCTCCGGGTTATCGTCAACGTTGACCTTGACGACGCACGCCCGTCCCTCATACTCCTTCGCCACCGCCTCAACTGCCGGCGCGATCATGCGGCACGGCGCGCACCACGCCGCCCAAAAATCGACCAGCACCGGCTCGCTTGCGCCGAGCACATCCTGTGCGAAAGCCGCGTCGCTGACATCCTTTACTTGCTCACTCATCTCGTTCTCCTTTCTAAATTACCTCTCCTGAACTGACGATTGTACAAATGTCTAAGTAATTGCCGAACAGACACAAGCCCTTTTCAACGCGAGGGGGTATCTCTTTTTTCAGTTTCCTCGCATCCGCATCTCCCGGCTTGGTTCTCAGAGCGTCTTCATGTCGATCACAAAGCGATAGCGCACGTCGCCTTTGATGGTGCGTGCGTAAGCCTCTTCGATTCGCTGCATCGGAATCACCTCGACATCCGAAGTGATATTGTGCTCGACGCAGTAATCGAGCATTTCCTGCGTCTCGCGGATGCCGCCGATCATCGATCCGGCGAGGTTTCTGCCGTTGGTAATGAGGGAGAAAGCTTGCACCTCCGCCGGTTTTTCCGGTGCGCCGACGAGCACCATCACCCCGTCTCGCCGCAGCAGATTGAGATACATATTGAAGTCGTGCGGCGCGGAGACGGCGTCGAGGACGAAGTCGAAGCGATTAGCAAGCGGTTCGAGATTGGCGGGGTCTTTCGTGACGACGAAGTGGTGCGCTCCGAGTTTGCGAGCGTCCCCCTCTTTCGCCGGCGAGGTGCTGAAGACCGTGACCTCTGCGCCCATCGAGGCAGCGAGCTTGACGCCCATATGGCCTAATCCGCCCAACCCGACGATGCCGACATGCTGTCCCGCGCGGACGTTGAAGCGACGCAGCGGCGAGAAAGTGGTGATCCCGGCGCATAGCAATGGCGCGACATTCGCCAGCGGAAGGTCGGGCGAAATCTTGAGCGCGTATTTTTCGTCAACTACGATTTGCGACGAGTAGCCGCCGTAGGTCGGGGTCTTCTCATCCTTCTCCGTGCCGTTATAAGTCGAGACCAGATGGTTCTCGCAGTATTGCTCCTCGCCTTCTTCGCAATTGGCACAGACGCGGCAGGAATCCACGAAACAGCCGACGCCGGCGATGTCGCCGACGCCGAAACGAGTGACTTCAGAGCCGACCCGCGCCGCCCTCCCGACGATCTCATGTCCCGGCACCATCGGATAAATAGAGTTGTCCCATTCGTTTCGCGCCTGATGAATGTCGGAATGGCAAACTCCGCAGTAGAGAATTTCGATGAGCACATCATGCGCGCCCGGTTCTCTGCGTTCAAAGCTGAAAGGTTCAAGCGTAGCCGTCGGGCTGCCGGTTGCGTAGCCGCGTGTCTCTAACATGAATTGATGCTCCTCCTGGTTCGGGTCCGGTTGTGTATTTGCTAAATATTCGGTGTCAAGTTTTCGCCGCGGGTTTTAACTCGCGGCGTGTTTGCCAAGTTTTTGGCAACTGTGGTCTGTCGGATGATGCAATGAAGTTATGCACCAATACTGTTTCGGCTGACGCAGTTTTGTTTGAGCCGTTCAGGCGCGCACATGCTCAACCAACTTTTTGAGATTAGCCACAGATTGCACCCCGCTCAGCGCAACTCTGCGATTCGCCACAAATGCCGGGACACCACTGACGCCCAGCGTTTGCGCTAATCTTTCGTCTTCCAGCACACTCTTTTGGAACTCACCGCTCTCCAGCGCATGGCGTAATGAATCGCCTGGCAAATCCAACTTCATGGCGAGCGAAGCCAGAATTTCTATGTCGCCGATGTCCTCGCCTCGCTCGAAAAAGGCGCGGAAAATCGCCGCGTTGTAATCGTCAAAGTGCCCATGCAGGCGTGCCCACTGTGCCGACTCGTGTGCTGGCCGGGAGCGCGGCTGCAAGGGCGGGAGTTTCATCGCGATACCCATACTCTCAGCCAACGGATAAACGGAGTTTCCCCACACGCGCTGGAGATAATCGCCCTTCGGGTCGAGCGTCGGGACAGGTTCCGGACGCAACTCGAATGCGCGCCAGACGACTTCGACGCCCAATTCTGCTTTGACCAGGTCATGCACGGCTGGCTCCGCCAACCAGCAGAACGGTCAAAGGTAATCGGAAAAGATTTCGATTGTTACGGCTTCCATGTCCAATCCTCATCTTCACGCTCGTACCCGTGTGTGATGCGCTTGTCGCCGCATTGAGCCAGTGCGGTCTCGCGCGTTGTATTAGCTCGTTGACCTCGAACCGCCTCACCGTGTAAAAAAACTGAGGCTCAGGCCAGATTGAAGAGCATAAATTCTGCGGCTTCGCGCGCCTCAAGGTTAAGTGAGAACTCTTCACTGATCGCCGCCCCGTCGCCTGCTCGTAGCGGCGTGCCGTTGATGACAACTGCGCCTTTGATGACTTGTACCCAGGCGTGGCGTTTGTCGCCGAGTTGATACGACACCTGTTCACCGGCTGAGAGCGAGGCGTCATACAGTTTCACATCCTGCTGAACGGTCAGTGAGTCGTCACCCCCGCCGCCGGGTGCGGCGACCAGACGCAACCGCCCTCGCTTTTCCGCGTCGGGGAACGTTCGTTGCTCATAATACGGCTTGATGCCTGCTCGCTCCGGCTTTATCCAGATTTGCAGCAGGTGCGTTCTTTCGGTGGCTGAAGCGTTCACCTCGCTATGACTGACGCCCGTTCCCGCGCTCATTTTTTGCACCTCGCCGGGACGCACGACGCCGCTCGCCCCCGTCGAGTCGCGATGCTCGAGCGCACCTTCGATCACATAGGTGATGATCTCCATGTCGCTGTGCGAGTGCGTGCCGAACCCTTTTGCCGGGGCGATATAGTCTTCATTGATGACGAGCAAATCACGAAAACCCGTCCAGCGCGGGTCGTAGTAGCGGTTGAAAGAGAATGTATGGCTGCCATCGAGCCAATGCGTTTGCGTCTTTCCGCGTTCTCCTGCCAATCTAACTTTGATCATGCCCCTTGCCTCCTCATCATAATCAATCTCTTCTCAAAACTATCGCGGGCGGAACAATCAATTGTCGCCGCGCCGCCAGAGACGATCCACGCTCCACGCACCCCCGCCCGCCGCCGCCAGGTAGAGAAAGACAAAGCAGTAAACCACCGCCAACTCGCCCTTGTTCTGAAGGGGAAAGAACCCTTGCGGCGCGTGCGCCATGAAATACGCCACGGCCATTAGCCCCGACAGGACAAAGGCGACGGGGCGCGTGAAAAGACCCAGCAGAAGGAGCAGCCCGCCGAAGAACTCCAGCACTCCGGCAAAGCCGATCAAAGAGAAGAGCGGAGGAGTAGCCCCCGGTTGCGGAGCCAGGAAGCCGAAAAGCTTTTGCGCGCCGTGCTGCATGAAGAGCAACCCCATGACGATTCGCAGAACGCTCAGGAGGCGCGGCGACCACTGCGAATAAAACGAATTTAATCCAGTCATAATGTTTCTCCAGATGTTGTGTGCCTATGTTTCTATCTGCCAACGCTATGCCGTCGGCACGAGTGCCAAGCGGTTTTGACCGCATCATCCTCTGCCGTGATGCACTTCCCGTTTACTCAACAACCCACGAACTTGTTGTCCCACCATTCCATGCCCCATGCTCCATTCCGCGATGAAGCGAATTCGCTAATTGAAGGCTATAACGCAAGTCGTTACAACGATTATTGAGAGGGAGATTATTATTCCGGTTTTTCGCGCGCCACTTCCAGCAATTTGCTTAAGGCAGCAAGTTGTTTGGCTCCCAAATGTCCCAGTTGGCGGTGGTGGCATTCGGCGATGGGCGGGTCAAGTTCGGCGAGCAAGCGGAGCCCATCGTCACTGATGCGAACAATGATCACGCGGCGATCCCGGCTCTCGCGCTCACGCGAAATCAAACCGCGCGTTTCCAGGCGATCCAGCAACCGCGTAATGTCGGAATCTTTCGTCACCATCCGCTCGCCGACTTCGCGGCAGGAAGTGCCTCCCTGCCCAGCGCCGCGCAGGATTCTGAGTACGTTGTACTGCGTGGCTGTAAGTTCCGCCCCTTTGAGCGTCTCATTCACCCCCCACGAGAGCATCTCCGACGTGCGCAGGATGCTGAGGTAAACTTCTTCTTCCCGACAGGGCAGGGGTTTTAATTGCTTCGCCTCCCGCTGTTGCTTAGTTATCATCGGCGATATAATAATCCTTACAACGACGGTTGTCAGGAGGAACATCGACCTGAGGCGCATTTTCACCGGAGAGCGGCAGATTCAGCGCCGCGAAGAAGCCGAGCAGGATATTGACGCATTCAGACACCTATGTTAGGTTTTTCCAACTTACGGCCCGAGTGGAAACTTGAACTCCAGATCAATCAAGCGTATTTCGTTTCCTTCCTCGTATATCGGCAGTTGATCCGCAGCGAACTGTAACTTACGTAAAGTGTGAACCTATGAGCACCGTAGACATCAATCAACTTCCGGCGGAAGCCTCTGGCGACGGCGCTGATGCCGGCAATCAACCACAATCGAACCTTGACGGTCGTCTGGCCGAAGGCGCCAATATAGACAAAATCAGAGAGATTCTTTTCGGCGTCCAGATGAGGGACTACGAGAAGAGATTTATCCGGCTGGAACAACGTCTGCTCAAAGAATCCATAGACCTGCGCGACGAAACCGGCAAACGCTTTGACGCGCTGGAAAACTTCGTCAAACATGAATTTGAGGCTCTCACCGAACGCCTGCAATCCGAGCAGCGCACGCGTGAGGAATCGGCGCAGAGTTTGTCGCGAGATTTGCAGGAGACCGGAAAGTCTCTGGACAGGAAAATCTCACAGGTGGATGAACAGACCACCCGAAGTCAGCGCGAACTGCGCCAGCAGATTCTGGAACAGTCGAAGAATTTGAGCGATGAGATTCGTCAGAAGTATCACGAACTTTCGGCGATGGTCGAGCGAGAAGCCGCTGACTTGGGACATGCGAAAACCGACCGTAGCGCTCTGGCCGCACTCTTCAGCGAACTGTCGCTAAGGTTGACCGACGAGTTCAAAATCCCCGGCGACAACTAAATTACGCCGCACGAGTCGGTGCGCGGGGCAGCACGCTAGAGTTATCGGGTGGATTCAGAGATCATGATTGAGCCTCGTTCACAAGGCGTGCTGGATGAAGCTTTACAGACGGAACTGCCCGCCGATGACGAGAGCATGGCTGAACTGCGCAGTCTGCTGCTCGGTCCGGCTGAAGCCCGACTCGCAGAAATACATTCCCGCGTAACCGACCCGCAGTGGCAACTCAAAGAAGTCAGCCATGTGCTCCCCGCCGCCATCGCCGTTCGCTCCCGCCAGGACAACGACCTCTCGGAAGCTTTAGCGCCGACTCTCACTTCCGCCATCGAACGAAGCGTGCGGAAGAATCCGCAACCTTTGGTGGACGCCATCTTCCCCGTGATGGGGCCGGCCATTCGCAAGGCTATTGCGGCGGCGTTGAACGGCATGGTCCAGTCGCTCAATCAGAGCCTCTCACACAGCCTTTCCCTACAGGGATTGAAATGGAGATTTGAAGCGTGGCGCACGGGCAAGTCGTTTGCCGAGGTGGTCTTGCTCCACACTTTGCTCTACCGGGTGGAACAGGTCTTTCTCATCCACAAAGAGACCGGGTTGCTGCTGCTGCACGTCGTGGCCCCGAACGCAACGGCACAGGATGCGGACATGGTCTCCGGGATGCTCACCGCCATTCAGGATTTTGTGCATGACTCCTTCAGCGCACAGGAAGGCGATCAGCTGGACCAGTTGCAGGTGGGAGAGTTGACGGTCTGGATCGAGCGCGGGCCGCATGCGGTTTTGGCGGGAGTCATTCGCGGCGCTGCGCCGCAGGAGTTGAAAGAAGTTTTTCAGGCGACCATCGAAAACATCCATCTGCAATACAACGAAGCCCTGGTTGATTTCTCCGGCGACGCCGCCCAATTCGAGCCGGCCAAACTGATGCTCGAAGATTGCCTGCAAGCGCAATTCGAGACGCGGCGGGAAGCGGCAGGGGGCGGGCGGAAATACACTCCGCTGCTAATCATCACGGGCGTCATCCTGTTGGCGCTTTTGCTATGGGGCTTTTTCGTTTTCCGCAATGCCCGGCGATGGAATGTCTTCGTCGAAAAACTGAAGAGCGAGCCGGGCATCATCGTCGTTGAGGCCGGAGAACTTCAGGGTAAATATTTTATCAGCGGGCTGCGCGACCCGTTGGCGCGCGACCCGCAATTGATGTTGCAGGAAGCGGATATTGACCCGCGCGAGACCATCAGCCGCTGGCAGCCCTTTCAAGCGATGAACCCCGAATTCCTGCTCGCGCGGGCCAGACAGTTGCTTGATGCTCCGGCGACAGTGCAACTCAAGGTGTTAGACAACATGTTGGTGGCCGAGGGTTTCGCCACACACCAGTGGGTTTCCGAAACGCGCCGCACCGTTCGCTTTATTCCCGGCCTGAACCAGTTTAGGGATGACAATCTGCTTGATCTCGACCGCATCGAAAAGCCGACGCTTCTTTTTGAACTGAATCAGACGCAACTCATTCCGGGTCAAGAAGAGAAACTTCAACAACTTGTGGCAGACATCAAACGTCTGCACGAACTCGCGCATTCGATGAACAAGAATGTGCGGCTGGAAATTACGGGGCACACCGATACCAGCGGGACCGAAGCCCGCAACGGCACGCTCAGTCAGGGACGCGCCGAAACCGTCGCCTCCGCGCTAAATGCGAGATTGCCTTTCGATGCGCCCCTGAAGATCGCTTACTTCGGGTCAAAAGAAAAATTGCGCCAGGAAGTCACGGAAATTGACCGCGCCGCTAACCGCAGTGTGACCTTCAAAATCACATTCAGTGATCTTCAGTGACGATACGCTTCCATCATGATCCAAAAAAAGATTTGCATGCTCGGCACTTCCGCAGTCGGCAAAACCAGCTTGGTGAAACGGTTTGTCGAAAGCATCTACTCGGACAAGTATCACACCACCGTCGGAGTAAAGATTGATAAAAAACAGGTGCAGGTTGGCGCGCAGGAAATGACCTTGCTGCTCTGGGACATCGAAGGGGCGGAGACGGGACAAGACCTCCGTAAATCCTATTTGCGCGGCGCTTCCGGCTACCTCTTGGTGGCCGACGGAACGCGCAACGACACGCTCTACAAAGCCCTGGAAATTCAGGCGCGGGCGCAGGAAACCATCGGTACAGTCCCTTACATTTTATTGCTTAACAAATCGGATTTGGAGGATCAGTGGAGCATTTCCGACCGTGAACTAGCGGCCCTCACCGATAAGAATTGGCAAATCATCAAAACCAGCGCTAAGACCGGCGCGGGGGTGGAAGAGGCTTTTCTGACGTTAGCGCAGAAGATGCTGGAGACTTAAATGGCTGAACTACCAAAACCGATAAGCGAATTTATTCTGGAGTTGACCGAGGATATTCGATCTCCCGCGTACATGCTGGTCTCAGACGCAAACACTTTGTCGGAGTGGGGCGGCGACTGGGCGTCCTACTACATCACCGGGCTGCAAAAAGATTCAGACGTGGGCGAGCATGTGCCTTTTTTAGAGGGGATGCTGCCCCTTGAGATGCGAAATCTCTTCCTGCCTAATGTTCAGACTGGCTACGAACAGTACGCGGACGTATATATCTTCAAGCGGGAAGAAGGAACCTGGGTGCTGCTGCTCGACGCGACCGTGGATGCCAGCAGGCAGCAGCGTCTGCAACAGAAATCCAACGATCTCAGCTTGCAGGTGGTGGAACTGGAGCGCGAAGAAGAGGCGCTCCAGGAAACGCAAAGCATCCTGGAACAAAGCGTCCGAGAGCGAACCGCCGAATTAGCCCTCACCAACGCGCAATTGAGAAAGGAACTGAACGAACGTAAGCGGATTGAAGATGCGTTGCGAGAAAGCGAAGCGCGTTTCCGCCGGCTGTCTGACTCGAACATGATCGGCATCATGTTCTGGAATATGAAAGGCAGAATCACGGAAGCGAATGATGCTTTTCTGAATATGCTGGGTTACACGCGGGAAGATTTAGTAACGGATGACATCCAATGGGATCAGCTTACCCCTCCGGAAGGCAATTCATTGGATGAGAAAGCCTTCGACCAGATGCGTGCTGCCGGAGCCTGTGTACCTTTCAAACGACAATTCATTCGCAAAGACGGAGGTCGCACGACTTTACTGTTCGGCGCGGCGCTTCTCACCGGATCACAAAATAAGATCGTCTGCTTCACCCTTGACCTCTCTCAATATAAATAGAAATTTCATGAGTGGGAATGACCTAAGGCGTCATCCCCCTGCTGCCCAAAACCTGCGGTTCGCGCCGATTCATCATTGCGTACTAAACGCTTAGATTACCCTCATCATGGCGGCTTAAGTCGAAACTGACGTTAGATAAGTTTTCGCACGGATGCGGCTGTTACTTCGACCTCTGCGCCGTCTTGCTCAACTTCTCGCTGCTCTTCTTGACCTGACCGCTCAGTTCAATGATCTCTTCCAAGTCGCGGCGCGCTTTGGCCGAGAACTGAGCGTCAATGACATTCACTTCTTGGAAAATTGGATTGCGCACGAACCTGACGATCAACCCACTCAGGAGCGAGAGCGACGCCCCGAGTTGCTTGTCCTCCATGCGATGGTGGTTCCGGGGGGCATCGTCAAGCTCCGGGAGCACGAGATTCAACTTGAGCCGTTGGGCGCGCCTCTTTATCTCTGAGGCCGACTTGGCGACAAACTTGAAATCGAGCATCGTGCCTTGTGCGGTTGCCAGCGTCAATTCATTGTTGACGACCTGGATGTGCTTGAAGTCTTCGGCGAGTTTCGCGAAGAATAGTTGCCGTTGTTCTGGCCGTGCCGCGGGCCTGCTGGATTCCATCTCCAACATCCTGAGGTTAAGGGCGCGCTGGTCCACATCGCGTTCACTTCTCATGCGTTCGGTCGCGCGAGCGCGCCAGGGGTTGGGATTACTGCCTCCCTGACCTGAACTCAGGGAAGCAAGTGCTGACACGAGGAGAATTACTGCGGTGGTTGGCCGCAGACATTTGATTGTGTGGCTCATTTCTTCCCGCCTTTCTTCGCCGCCTGCCCAGCTTGCGCCTTCGGCCCGACTCGATAGCGCCACGGCGCGGCAGTTTTCAGTGTCCCTCTCGTCCGGGCAGGTGGGAATGCCCTTCTGCCTGCACCCACCTCTGCCCGGCTATGCGTTGCCGACTTTCTTATCGATGCTTGAGATCGCAAGTGGCATCAGTTCGAGGAAGTGCGCTGAGGCTGCGCCTCCACCGGCGGCCTCACTTTTGGTGGCCGGACGAATGGAGACCACTTCTTCGACGCCTTCTTCAAAGCCTATCCTGAGCCGGACGGCAAGACCCAGAGCCTCATCAAAGTTATGAGCGAAATAGCGGTTGTAATGTACCTCGCTTCCTTCGGATGTCGTCCAGTTAACCGCCTCGACGATGTGCGGGGTGTCGGCCACCCGCGCCCGCTCTTCGGCGGCGGCGAGCGACATGTGCTCAAAGCTGTAGGTCGCTCCGGCATGAGGATCGAAGGTGTAGCCGGTCTCTAGTTTTTTCACTTCTGATCGCCTTTCTTTATCGCTTTCGCCGACGGTCTGCCCATCGGACGATTTTTCACCAACAGCAGGTCGGAGGCCTTGATCATCAAGTCGCGCCCGAACTTTTCCGCGGGTAATTGACCGGACAGCACAAGCTGGCGGACGCGCGCCGAACTGACGCCGAGTTTCTCTGCGACCTCTTTAGTTGTCAGTGTCTCGCTCATGGCGCAGAATTTTAATCCTAAAAAAAAGTTTACGCAAGAGTTACCTTTCTTTTGCCGATCTCTCGCGCGACGATATTTTTATCCTCTCGCAAAATGGTCGTATAATTCCT
>JBPCIP010000108.1:0-30347 GCA_051006195.1 Pyrinomonadaceae bacterium | reverse complement strand
GGCTTTGTTATTCGCAACGGCAAGAAAACACGGGCACTTTGGGATGGAACGATTCAGAGCCAGAAAAAGCCTCTACGCTTAAAAGTCCGCAACATTGCCGGAGACGAATCAATTATCAAGCTGTAATTCCCTCACCCGCGACAACCCGCGACAAATGTTTGGTGCGAAGCGTCGCCCATGTGGTCAACTTGCCACAGTAAAAAGTGACGTGAGAATAACGACTATTTTAAGGCTATTCGCCAAAGTTGTTGATTCTGTTTGAGAATTACGTCGAACTCACGTTTCTTACTCAATTGCGGGCGAACTCTCTGATCCGTCACTGGATGGGGACGTTCTCCATCGTGCGCTCGATCAGACGGTCCACGACCGCAGTGAGTTCGTTCGTCTCCCGGAAAACCTGTATTTGCTCGTCAGCGGACGTGCCCCGCTCAAGGATCGTGTGGACATGTTCGACTTCTTTGCGCGAGCCGAGATCGTCGAGCACATCGTCAACGAAGTCGAGCAATTCGAGGATGAGATCGCGCACCGGCACTTCCTTCTGCTTGCCGTAGTCGATCATCTTTCCTTCCAATCCCCAACGCACCGCGCGCCACTTGTTCTCCTGAATCAGCATCCGGCGGTAGAGGCGGAAGCCGAGATTCTTTTCGATCAATTTATCGAGTTTGGCGACGATGGCCTGAAAGAGCGCCGCGATGGCAATCGTGTCATCGACGCGCGTCGGGATATCGCAGACGCGAAATTCCAGCGTCGGGAAGAACGGATGCGGGCGCACGTCCCACCAAATTTTCTTGGGACTGCTGATGCAGTTCGTCTTCAGCAACAGATCGACATAACCCTGGAAAGAGGAATAAGAGTTGAAATGGTCGGGGATGTCGGTGCGCGGGAACTTCTTGAAGACTTCGGAGCGGTAAGATTTGAGACCCGTGTTGATGCCGAGCCAGAACGGCGACGAGGTGGTGAGCGCGAGCACATGCGGCAGAAAATAGCGCGCGGCGTTCATGATGTGAATCTGTCGTTCCCTGTCGGCGATGCCGACGTGGACATGCAGGCCAAAGATGAGGAGCGAGCGAGCGACCAGCTGAAGCTCCTCAATGAGGAGCATGTAGTGTGGATCGTCGTAAATCTTCTGCTCTTTCCACTGCGAGATGGGGTGGGTCGAAGCGGCGATGATTTCCAGCCCCTTTTTCCGGGCGAGCGACGAGACAATCGCGCGCAAATTCGTGATGTCAGTGCGCGCCTCCTGAATGTTATGGCAGATGCCCGTGCCGACTTCGATCATCGACTGGATCATCTCTGGCTTGATTTTCTCTCCCAGCAGCATGCGCCCCTCTTCCAGTATCTCCGAGACGTGTGAACGCAACTCGCGCGTGGTGGGATCGACGATCTGAAATTCTTCTTCAATGCCAAGCGTGTATTGCTCAAACATATGTTTTCGCTCTCCTTGCGAGACCTGACATGAGTTTAACGGGAAATCAAAGGATAACTTTAAACGCTGCCTTTCGCATTCATCGTTTCGCCACTTGCCGCGCTCGCGCGGGCTTAACCGAGCGCAGTTTTAATCGCGCGCCAATCCGGCGTTATGCGGTACAGTTTTTCATGCCAGAGATGGCGCAGCGCGCTGAGCGGCGTCGCGACGGGCGCATGCAGGTCGAAATGCACTGACCACAACGGTGCGTCGTCCCTCATCCGCAAAAAATGGAGCGTCGCGCGTGAGCGGCCTTTTTCTAAAAACCCTTCGGCGCAGTCGCCATGCGCGGCGAAGCGAGATGAGAATTGACGGTGTCGCACGAGTTTGGCGGCGAGGCCGCGCCGCGCGCTAAAGTTCATCCCGACGCCGCCCTCACCATATACGTTTTCAATTTTTTCCACCTCATGCCACAAACGCAATTCCGTGAAGCGGCTGACGAAGAGCAATAATGCTTCCCGCTTATCGAGCGCGAGCGCCGCAAACGCATTCGCGGCGTCTTCATATCCATACAAGCCTGCGAGCTTCGGCGTTAAAGCAGCGCGCCAGGCTTCCGGCAGTTCTTCCCAGCCCGACCTCGTCGTCTCAACCTTCGCCATTAACTTTCATGCAATGCACGCTGCATGAGCGAACGATCCTTCTCCGAGAGTCCCTGAAAACGCACGCCCACGCCGCGTCCGGGATTGCTGTAAATCACTTCGGCGTTGACGATCACGTCGCCCTCCGCGAACGGGAGGCGAAGCGTGAGCAGTCCGCCTTCGGGCAGTTCCGTCTGCGTGTTCATGTACAGGCCGCCTGCGCTGATGTCTTTGGTGCTGGCGACGGCAGTGCCGTCCGCGCCGTCAAAGTACACATCGACGAGCAGGCGGGAGCGGTCGAACTGGCGACGCTCATCCACTGGTAAATTCGATGCTGTATCAAACTCTTCGTTCATGTTCTCAGGCTCTCTGCGCGATGGTGATGCTCCAACTGCATCTTACTTGTAACTACCACCATCATCACACAAGTTTCAATTGCGAAATGCTTCTGTTTTCAGTCTAATTCGTCACTTCAGATTTTCTCGCTGATGATGAACGTCGGAACCATTCCGCCGCCCGATGAGACATTGGCGAGTTCGGTGAACGAGAGACGCGTGAAGGCCGAACCGACTTTGCCGTAGAACAGGAGCGGGTCGAGATCGACGAGTTGCTCGGCAAACTCAATCGTGCCGTCGGCTTGCAGTGCGGGAAATAATTCGCGCGCCGTCTTCACCCGCTCTTGCAGCAGATAATCGCCGTCGGCAAGGGCATGCCGCAAGGCTTCGCTCCAACCGATTTCGTCCGTGTTCCACCCGATGTAAATGCCGTGGCCGCCATAATCGTCGTTGGGCTTGAGCACCAGACGGTCGCGCGTATTGGCGGCGTATTCGAGCAGGTCGATCTGTTCGCCGTAGTAGTCGGTTTGTTCCGCTCGCACCTTGCGCGTCCACGGCACATGTTCGCGGATCGCGGCGCGTTCCTCTTCTGTGAAGAGATGCGCGTAGCGTTCGTTGGTGAGCACGGCGAAGAGAGCTTTTTTGTGAATCAACTTGGAGCGAAAACTGTTGACCATGCAAATCGCGCCCGCCCGGTAGGCGTCCAGCAAGGCCGGATGCTTCGCCATGATCGGCAAGTACTCGTTGACGAGCAGACGCTTATAAACGATGTCAATTTCAGTTTCGCCGCAACGCAACCGCCCGCCGCCAAATTCTAATTCGTCCGGCGAGCACACGATAGAGCGGTAGCCTTCGCCCTCGAAGTATTCCTGAAATAACTCAAACTCTTTTTGCGTCGGCAAGTCTTTCAAATCGACAATGGCGATGAGCGGTTTTCGCTCCGGCTCGCGACCCAAAAATTCCGTGTAGGCGCGCAGTAAAACTTCGAGCATGAGGTGGCGACCGTAGAGCGGGCGCACATTGTAACGCTCGCTGAAACGCTGCATCACGGGCAAGGCCGAAAAGATTTTGTAAGCGGCGTCGGCATAGGCGATGCCGGCGGGGCTTTCGCCATTGAGTTCGACGAAGCTGTAAACGTCGCCGGTCAGGAAAGAATCGAGCCGCGCGGTCGGAGAGACAGCCGCGTAACCCGGATCGATGTTGACGAGATCGCGTTCCACTTCCGTGATTCCGAGTTCATCTAGCAACTCGTCGTTGCCCACTGCCGCATCTTTGACTTTCTGGATCGCGCCCCAGACAGTTTCGCAGATGCGTGTAACGCGCGCGAAATCGGTTTCGGTGACGAAGTGCGGGCGCAGATAGGGCGATAGACGCCGACCGCCGAAGATTAATTTGGCGCGCTCTAAACTTTCGTCGAGCATACGGCGCGACGTTTCGGCCAACTCATCATCCGCCAGCAATTGATGGTAGTGCTCAACAGCTTCAAGTAGCATGCGGCCCCCCACGGGAATGTTTGCACTAGCGATTTTGAGATCACGAACTTATATGGGGCTAGAGTATCACAGGAAGGAAGGCAAAAGTAATAAGGTGGCAGGCAAAAATGAAGACTCGAAGCAGACTGATTGCTTCTCTTCGCTTGTGCCGTTCATCCATGGCCTTTTTACCTGTGAGTGTTTTGGCCTGAAAATTTCAGAGTCAGTTTTTGGCCTTTGCGAAGGATATCGAAGGAAAGATCGGTGTTGAAATCGGCGGAGAATGCGAAGTTCCAGTCGGCGTCGGAAAAGCGTTGCTCGTTGATCGACTCAATAAAGTCTCCGATCTGAATTTTAATCTGCGCCGCCGCGCTGCCCGGCTGCACCGACATCACGAGCAGACCGCTTTCGGTCGAGCCGAAGAATTTCGCGGTGGCGGTCGAGACGGCGACCGCCTCCATGCCCAACGAGAGGAGCGGTTTGTGGGCCAATCCGCGATAAGCTTCGCTCGCGGCGCGATAGCGTGCTTCGGCCTCACCCGCGAGGGTGCGCCAGAGTTGATAATCAAGCTCGATTTTTCTGGCCTGCTCTTGCGTAGCGTGAATCCGTGCCTGCTCGTGTCTGAGTTGTTCCATCAACCCGGACTTCTCCTGACCGGGTTGATAGACGCGCCTGAGATCATCTTCAATCCGGCGGAACTCAGTCCGGTGGCGACGCACCTCTTCGTGGGCGCGTTCTACAGCAATTAACTTTGCGCGAAATTCGGACTGCGCCGCGCCAAGTTCCACCCGCGCGGTGTCAAGCGCCGGACTCGACGATTCGCTCAAACAAACCGACACATTGAGCGGCTGGCTTCGGGCGCGCAGCACGGTGAACTCGGCGCGCATGTTGCCGCCGAGTTCTTTGAGCATTGAGGACATGTCTTCGATGCCGCGCACGTCGTGTGGGCCGATGCGCGAGACTACATCGCCGGGACGCAAACCG
Organism: Pyrinomonadaceae bacterium; assembly: GCA_051006195.1. Lineage (GTDB taxonomy): Bacteria > Acidobacteriota > Blastocatellia > Pyrinomonadales > Pyrinomonadaceae > JAIVJZ01. The sequence continues at coordinate 25,513 of JBPCIP010000108.1, read as the reverse complement.
GCGAGCGCGGCGGGCGTGCCGGGAGCGACGGAAGTCAGCAACACGCCGCGCTGCTGTTGGAGTAAAGTGCGCGCTTCGTCGCGCGGCCACCCGCGCGCGATCAACAGATCGAGCGGGGCAAAGGCGACCGCATCGCCGCGTGCGCCGAGCCACGGTTGCGGGACGCTCGCGCGGCGCGTCTTCACCCGGTTGGCCGCACCGCGCACACTCTCCGCCGAAAGCAGGCGCGTGGCGCGTTCATGGCTCTCTTCGATGATCCCGACGAGCGTCCCGGTTTCGCTCAGGGCGACGCCGCCCGTCCATTCGGGCTGGACGTGATTCAACTCAATCGTGACCTCCATCGCCTTGCCCGACGGCGAACGTTTTATCTCGCGCAACTTCCCCAGCTCCTCGCCCATGTTCATGTAGATGACGCCTTCCTCCCCGACCGGCGCATCTTCCGGTCGCGGGGCGGTTTGCCCCGCCGGAATCGCCGTCGGAATCTCGGCGCGCACCGGAGAAATGACGCGCACGCGTTGGCCGACGACCGGCATTACGATGTCTGCCTCCGAGACGGGCGTGAGCAACGGCTGTTCAGATTCGAGAAGCGAGAGTCCGGTGCTGGCGTCGAAGCCGATGAAGCGCGCGTTAAATTGCATCCCGTCGGGACGCACCAGCAGCAGCAGGCCGGCATCCTCAGTCGTGGCCGTCATTTTGAGATCGCGGAAGGCCGTCGATAAATTCAACATCTGCGCTTCGGCGTGCGGCAAACGCGCCATGACCGAACGCCCGTCGGACATGATGAACCCGGCGACGATGTTGGTACGGACAAAATTTTCATCAAAGACGGAAGCCACCGGCGCTTCGGATGGAGTCAGCAACGCGCGCAATTTCCATCCACTGATGTGATGAACGACCGCGATGACGGGTGGTGGCGCGGGCTGGCGTGACGGCAACGACGACGCAACGACAGGCTTCAGTGGAATCGTGCCGGCAGGGGGGCGCGTGACGGGAGGTAAATTTGTCCGTTGAGCATACGCGCCGCCCGCGACCAGCGCGACCAGCGCGATTGCTTCCAGGGCGCGCCGAAGACGCAGCCTGCTAAGCAGAGCGAGAAATTCACCAATCAGGTGTCGTAAAAAATACCGCACCGCTACCACACACCTTGATTCGATAAAAGGGAAGCGTTAGTAAATGTCGCGGAACGGTTGATGACATCCCGTGAGCCAAAGGAGACGGAGTCAATCGAGACTGTGCGCAGAGCGCCCTGCCTGTCTTTGAGTAAAATTTCCAGCGGTTGCTGCGACGCGCGAAGTTGTAGGGGAATCGATGTGCTCGTACTTCGCGTCGCTTCGTTTGATGCAAAAATGCCGGACGAGCCCATCACGCTTGAAACGTTAGAACCCTCGCCGATGTCTTCAACTCGCGCCGTTTCCACGCGTCTCCGCTCGCCGACTCGCAACACCGGCGGGATACGGCGACGGTCAAACGCTGCAAGCGAACTCGGCTTTTTTATTTCGCTCTCAAACCGAGGGATTTTATCCGTCGCTGCTGATGCAGCTACCGGGTTTATTTCCTCATCCGTCGGCTGCGTTTGAGTAACGCCGATGCGCGATTGTTCCATTTGCGGCAAAGTTACGAGCAATCCCTTCGGTTGAAAATAGAGCGACGCGGAGATGACCAGGGCCAGGCATCCCGCCACCGACCAAGAGAGCGCAGCGGGCGAGAAGTTGAGCCAACGCGACGCATGGCCGCTCTTTTCTGCGTTCATGCGCGCTCGCAATTGAAAGTCAAAATCAGGCGGCGCGGAAACTTTCTCAAGGCCGCCGATGAGCTGCCGCAATGCCAGACGCTCTTCGCCGAAGGCGCGGCAGTTCGCGCAGGCCGCGAGATGCGTCTGTGCCCCGCCGCTCAGAGTTTCGCGCCGGAGGTCTCTTGCTTCTATTTCGATTTTGCATTCCCGACAAATCATTTTTGCTCACCACCATAACTATAAATAGTCCTGCAATTTGTCGCGCAAAAACGTGCGTGCGCGGCTGATGCGCGATTTCACCGTGCCTTCGCTCATCTCCAGGATGCGCCCGATCTCCTCGTAGCTGTGCTCTTCAATGTCGCGCAAGACAAGCGGGGCGCGGTATTTCTCCGGCAGAGTCGCAATCGCGCGGGCGACGGCGGCGCGGCGTTCGTCCGCGACCAGCGACACATCTTGTAGAGGGCGTTTGTCCGGCGGGTCGAGTTCGCACGCCTCGCCCGCTTGATCCTGCGACTGGAAAAAGCCGGTCAGCGAAACGAGGCGGCGGCGTTTTCGCTGTCGCAATTCGCTGATCGCGAGGTTGGTCGCGATGCGATAGATATAGGTCGAAAAAGCGTAAGTCGATTGATACCGATCCGCCGCGCGATAAACGCGCAGGAAAGTTTCCTGCGCCAAATCGACCGCCGACTCGTAGTCGTTCGTCAAGCGATAGACATAATTCGTGATCTGGTTGCGATAGCGCCTGACCAACTCGGCGAAGGCCGCTTCGTCGCCCGTCCGAGCCGCTTCCAGCAAACTATGATCGGAGAGAGGTTCGGCCATCACGACGTTCTGCCGTGCGTGACTCGACCGCGCCGGAAGTATCAGTTCGTCGATGGAGCTAATCGCACTCATTCAGAGGTTAGGCAGACTCGCCCTCATCGGCAGGCGGTCGACAAAAATTTTCAGTGTTGCGTCTCACGCTGCCAAGTGACCGTTTCGCCGCGACAATTATACACCTCTACCGCGACTTGCCCGCCTTGCTACACGCCCCGGCAAACACGAAGTTCCGAAAAAGAGACGTAGAATTGATTGTTTGTGTCAGGCTCCGAGTAAATCCTTCGCTCACCTTCATTAAATTCTAACCACTGGTTACGGACTCTGCTATAATGCCGCCCGTTCAGTACTATTGCTTTCGTGTGAAGATTTCGAAGGCATCTGCTTTTGCTCTGATCGTTCCCGATCAATTCGCTCTACCTAAAAAAACCGGATTCTCCTTTATTCTCTATGCCCAAGGAAATCAGTAAGCATACAACCATCCTCGACGCCATCAGCAAAGTTGACATCATTTCCGAATTGGTCGAAAAGCACGGTGATCACTTCACCTACGAACTCGACCTCGAAGTGGTGGCCTACGGGCGCAACTATAACGGCAAGAAAGTCGGCCCCTATGTGCGTCTCTTCGAGTTTTCGCCGGGCGAAGAGATCATCCGGCAAGGCGACTGGGGCAGCAACACCTTTTACATCACGGTTGACGGCAAGTGTGACGCTTTCGTGGCCGACGAGAAAGGCGAGCAAAAGATGCTGGGCGAGATTCCCGCCGGCGTCAGTTTCGGCGAGATGGCGATTCTCGCGGGCGTGCCCCGTAATGCCACGGTCAAGGCTTCAGCCAGCACCCCTGCCACAGTTCTGGAAGTAACGCGTCCGGCCCTGCGCTTGCTCCGCAAACTCCCGAAGTTCGGCCACAATCTTGATGCTACTTATCGCAAGCACGGTCTGGGGCGCACCCTCGTCGATGTGCAACAGGCGACGGGCGACGCCTTCAATGCAGAGTTGCTGAAACAACTCGGCGACGCGGCGCGTTTCATGGTTTACGGCAAAAACCACGTTCTGCATCGTCAGGGCGACCCGGTTGACCGAATTGTTTTCATCAAAAATGGATGGGTGCGCTGTGTCAGCGGCTTGAGCTTCAATCCGGCGACCACCGACTTTACCGCCGCGCTCGACGAAACCACCGGGGTGGATTTTCTGGGTGCGGGTAACTGTCTCGGTCTCGACGGTATAAACAGCGACAATCTGTGGAAGTACACCTCGACGATTCTCTCCCGTACCGAAGTGCTCGAAATCTCGATTCCGCACCTGCGCTCCAACCCAAATTTGCGCGAAGCGGTGTCGCGCAAATTTCCCGGCTTTTCGATCTCCGACGACGGCCTCAAACCCGTCGGCCCCGGCTCTTCGCTCTTGCTGGGCGCGACGGAAAAAGAGATCACGACAGGAGTTGTCGATGGCACCAATTTGCTCATCATGGACATGGATTTGTGCGTGCGCTGCGGCAACTGCTCGCTCGCCTGCCACAAAGTCCACGGGCAATCGAGACTGTTGCGGCGCGGCATTCACATCGAACGCCCCAGGAAGCCTGGTAGTGGGTCGAGCCAGCATGTGCTCTCACCCTCGGTCTGCATGCACTGCCAGGACCCCGAATGCCTGACGGGCTGCCCGACGGGCGCTATCGGTCGTTTCAGTAACGGGCAAATCGATATTGACCCCAAAACCTGCATCGGTTGTGGCGACTGTGCCACGCAGTGCCCTTACAACGCGATCTCGATGATCCCGCGCAAGCCCGTCGCGCCCGAACCCACCACATGGCAGACTCGTATGCGCAAATGGTTCAGCCTCGCGCCGCCCCTACCGCCTGCGCCGGTGACGGAGACGGAAAATCTTCTCGCCGTTAAATGTAACCTCTGTAACAACACGGGCATCAACCCGCCGGGAGCGAAAAGTCACGCTTATTCCTGTCAGGAAAACTGCCCGACAGGCGCGCTCGTGCGCGTCAACCCGCGCGAGTATTTCACCGAAGTCCAGAATCGCATCGGCATCGTCTTTCAAGATCAAACCCATGCCATCGGACGCAACATCCATAAGCGCGATGTCCCGGCGCAACTCTGGCATCTCGGCGGTATCATCTCCACTATCGTGCTGACAGCGCTGACCGTCTGGGCGCTCTTCCGGTACGGTCTCGACGGGCGACTCGGCGACACCTGGTTGACCGTGCGCTGGATCACAGGTTTGGTCGGGTTGGTCGGCATCGCTATCGTGATGGCTTACCCGGCGCGCAAACAAATTTACCGCCGCCGTGCCGGGCCGCTGCGCTACTGGATGCTCGCACATGTCTATGCGGGCGTCGTCGCCGGACTCCTCCTCTTGTTGCATGGCGGGCGAAACACTGGCGGGCTGCTCACTTCCCTGCTCATGATCTCCTTTGATTTGGTTATCGTCTCAGGGCTCTTCGGGATCGCCTGCTATATCATCGTGCCGCGTATTATGACCAGCATCGAAGGCGAACCGCTGCTCATCGAGGATTTGCGGGCGCGGCGCGATGAGTTGCGCGAGACGCTCGCGAATATCGGCGTGCAGAGCAGTCCCGCCATTCGGGAGATCATCAAACGTAAGGTGCGCCCGCGCTACCTGTCGCTCAATTATCTGGTGCGCCAGTACGTGCGGCGTGAGAACTTGACCTCCCTGCATTCGGTGGCGCGTGAAGATTTCAAAGATGAGCTGGAGCCTTACAAAAAGCCACCCGAAGAGTTGCGCCGCGCCTTCATTGACGAAACGGACGATCCCTCGCAGTACAAACCGGAAGGGCGGTTGCTGCTCGAAGCCATCGAATCGACCGTCACGCTGCGCCGGGTCGATTCCCTGATCTACCTGCACCAACTACTTAAACTGTGGCTTGCGCCGCACGTCGTCGCCACCTCGTTGATGCTGGTGTTGATGGTGGTGCATATCATTCAGGTCGTCTTTTTCCTGGTGCGTTAGAGAGTCTATCAATTTCCCGGTTCAGCTTAAGAGCCGCATCGCGGCTGCGGAGTCAATCAATTGAGCACACGGCAAGAGGCCAGCACGTTTATCATCAAGCGCGAAGATCGCGCCGTTGATCCCATTACGATCATCTCGGAAGGATTGGGGATCGGGCGTCTCCCCGATTGCGAACTGAGCTTGAATCACCCGACTGTCTCGCGTCTCCACGCGGGCATCAGAAAACTTGACGGGCGTTACTATATTTTTCATCTCAGCCCCTCCAATTCGACAACCCTCAACGGCAATTTGGTCGAAGAGAAGGCCGGGCTTGCCGATGGCGATGTCGCGCAGATCGGCCCGTTCTTTCTTTTCCTCGAACTGAAAGGCGACACGGTTTCGGTGCGCGTCAGGTACCAGACCGCCGTGCGCATCGGCGACGCCGAAGTTCCGACGGAAAATGTAACCTCCGTGTCGAATGTGCCAACGCCGGATCATGCTGGCAGCCCCGCCGCCGGGGCGGCTGCGGGGGAGGCCGCCGCCGGGGCGGATAGCGCGCAGGCGATGGATGTCTTCTGGGACAAGCGCAAGCGCGAGGCGGGCAAGATCAGTCGCCCGTCGCCGTTGCGCCCGCGCCCGCTCGCCCCGAAACTCGGTAAGGCGCGTTTCAACTGGAGGCCGACGCGCGATCTCGTTCGCCCGTGGCCGTTCTCGATCTTCACTTGGGGAATCGTCGTCGTCGGCTTGCTTTCGGTGGTCGCGGCGGTTGGCTATACTTCAGCCTTCTCGCCCGCGCCTATCTCCAACTCACACGCACGCGCCGCCATGAATCTGACTCCCGCTATCGCGCGCGAAGCCAACGCTAATTCCTGCACTTCCTGCCACTCCATGCGCACAAGCATGGAGTCGAATTGCGCGTCCTGTCATCAAACCGAAACCTTCGCGGCCACCGTCACCCCGCCGCACGAGGCCGCCGGAATCGGCTGCAACAGTTGCCACACGGAGCATCGCGGCGCGGACTTCCGCCCCGGCGTGGCGTCTCTCAGCGCCAGCTTCCAACCGCGCGTAGCCGCCGGGCAAACTTGCGCCGGTTGCCACAACGACACCAACAAAACACTCTACAACGGGCGCGCCGTGCATACGCCGCACGGCGGGACGTTCGGTTATCCAGTCGTCAACGGACAATGGAAATGGAAGGGTCTGGACGAGGTTGAATGGCAGCAAAAACCAGCCGATATCAAGCAACTCGTGGCGAGCTGGCCGGGCGTGGGCGAAAACGAACGACGCAGCGCGCAGTTTCACGCGCTCCACCTCTACCGTGTTCGCACAACCGGAAATCTCCCCGGCAACTCCACCGGCGAACTTTCCTGCTCAAGCTGCCACACGTCCTACGGTGCGACGCTTGACCGCGACACTCCGCGCACCACCTGCGCCGCCTGTCACAACGGCAAAACGGATACGCAGACGGGGCGCGTGCTGCTTTCCGCCGACACGGCCAACTGCACCTCCTGTCACGTGCAACATGTGAAAGACACGCGCCACTGGAATCCGTCGCTGCTCGCGTCAAGAGAAAGATAGACCAACGCTGATACGTTCAAATTCAAGAGGCCATGAAAAAGTCGCAACTGCTCATCATCCTTGCGCTGACGATTTTGCTGTTGGCGCTCAACTTAATGACTCGTGATGATTTCGGCGGCAAGAGCTATTTCGGCGGATTGCCGTGGTTCGGATGGGCCGGCATCAGTCTGTTTTTGATCGCGGTCGGCATCGGCTTCGCCTTGCGCGATGCGGCGCGGGCGCGACGCCTGCTCGAAGAACCTCTCCCGGTTGAAAAGACATCGGAGTCCGAGCGCATCCAACTTTCCCGAGAATTACTGGAGAAATATGACCCCGACGGGCCGAACTACCCGCATCCGGTGATTGTCACCGAACGCTGTATCGGCTGCCACGCCTGCGTCGATGCGTGCCCGCATGACGTGCTCGCCATCGTCAACGGTTTCGCCACGCCTATTGCGAGCGATCAGTGTATGGAAGACACCTCGTGTCAGGTCGAGTGTCCGGTCAACCCGAAGGCGTGTATCGTCGTCAACACGAACAAGAAAATACCGCCGCGCAAAGTCCCGACGCGTGATGCGGCTTTTATGACGAACGTGCCCGGCTGCTACATCATCGGCGATGTGTCCGGCACGCCTCTGATCAAGAACGCCGCGAACGAAGGCGCGGATTGCATCAAACACATTGTCGAAGAATTGCACGGCGCGCCGCCCGAACCGAAGGCCAACTCCGATGTCGCGATCATCGGCATCGGCCCGGCAGGACTTTCCGCCGCCGTCCTCGCGCAGCAGGCCGGACTCCGTTACGTCGGCATCGAACAGGACAAAGTGCTCGCGACGATTGACGCTTACCCGGCCAACAAGTACGTCTTCTTCAAACCGGAGACGATGGAATCGCGCGGCGGGATCGCGGTTGACGGGGCGGGCTTGCAGCGCGAATTGATTCTCGAATCGTGGAAGCAGACGATGCTGCAAAACGGCGTGGTGGTCAACGAGAACGAGAGTTGCAAGTCGGTGAAAAAGGCGGAAGACGGTGATTACTACGTTGTGCAGACGGAGAAGGGGTTAGCCAAAGAGAAACAAATTTACAACGCGCGCCGCGTCATCCTCGCGCTCGGCAATCGCGGCACTCCGATGAAGCTGCGTCTTCCCGGTGAGGAAATGAAAGTTACCCGCGATGGGGAGGAAGAAGACAAAGTTAAATACAAATTAACCGACCCGGAAGTTTACAAGCGCAAGAAATTTATCGTCGTCGGCGCGGGCAACTCGGCCATCGAAGCGGCGGTTGATTTAGTTGCTCGTCGAGATGGCACACAGATCACCTTTCGCCCTGACGACGAAATCAACGAAGTCACGCTTGTGATCCGCAGCGATTTGAAAAACGATCTGAAATTCGGCAACAAGCAACAGATTTATCATTGCATCGACGAGGGCAAAATCAAAGTCTACTTCGGGACAGCCATCAAAGAGATTAAGGACGACGAAGCGGTCTTGATGAACGCGCGCTCGCAGGAAGTGAAAGCAACTGTCAAGAACGATTACATCCTCGCCATGATCGGCGGCGACCGCCCGACGAAATTCCTCGAAGCCATCGGCATCAAGATCGGCTGATTGTCGAGTGCGTCAACTGGAACGCAAAAGAAAAAAAGGAAAGGCCGCTTGTGCTATCACGCAGGCGGCCTTTTCATATGGAAAATAAAACGAAAAACTAACGCTCGTTACCGTTGTCAGGAACCGGACGCCCCATCGATTGATAAATACTCACTATCTCATCCATTTTCGCGCGTGCCTCTTCGTTATTCGGCTGGTAGCGAAGAGCGTAACGGTAGTCTCCGAGGGCGAATTTATAGAGCGCGGGTTGCCCGGCATCTCGATACGCATTGCCGCGTTCTAGATAAGCGGTGGCGGCGGCAAGTTTGTCCGCCTGCGTCGCGCCGGAGGCTGTGGCTTTCGTTTCGGCCTTCTCAATCTTAGCATCGAGAATGGCGGTGTCGATGTTCGGCTTGGCCGAACTGCCTGTGGCCGCGGGCGGCATTCCCTCACGTCCGCCACTACCTCCGCCATGCGCGGAAGAGACAGGCGGGAGGCCGTCAGGCCGTCCGGCGCTGCTGGATTCAGCCGAACGGGACGGCGTATTGTTCGCCGTCCCGTTCGTGTTAACCGTTGAAGAAGGTGAAGTGCAATTAGCGGCAACGAGCGTCGCGCCGAAGGTCACAGTCAAAACTAATGATCGCATGCTGAAATTCGTTCCGGTCAAAGCCAGAGAGTCTTACTTCCCGTTGTGGCATTGCACACAAGTGACGGGAGCTTTGGTCGCGGGGTCGCGCTTTTTGACCCCATCGTGGCAGACGTTGCAGTTGCGGTGATACGCTTCCTCGTTGGTCAATACAATCGGATCGGATTCGTCCGGGTAAGTGACTTCCGGGTTGGCCGGCCAGCCCGTAGGCTTTACGTCGGTCTGCGCGTGGCACTCGCGGCACGTCTTGACGGGCTTGGCATCCGCCGCTTCAAGTGAAGGAGTCGTCAGCACCACATCACGCTCGGAAGTTTTGAGCACGCCGGTGAGTGCGGACTTCGGTTGATCAGTGTGGTGACATTCGGCGCAACCGATGACCGATTTGCCATCGATGCTATAGTTCTTGATCGAGTGCGATTCGTGCGTAAAGAGCACAGACTTGCTGCCCTGTCCCGTCGCTTTGGCGTCTTTGTTGAGAGAAACGTCTTTCGGCTGAACCTTGCTGCTCATGGAAGCAACAAGGGTGGGGGTTGTGCCGGACAGAGAGATCGCGGCGAAGCAGAGGATGGCAGAGAGAACGAGAAATAATTTCATGGCTGATCGTCCTTCAAAGTGGAATTATCTGCGGCAACTTTGTTCACAAAGTCAGGGGAGACGAATTGCCTGATTTGGTAGCGCGCTGAATCGGAGAACGCCGATGAGCCTCAAGACTCGCTCAGCGAGAACACTATAAAACTGCCTGCTCGAACTTGTCAATTTTTTGCCGAAAATTTAATCAGCAAAAACTCTCAAATGCCCATACGGAAAGTCTGCCCCGTGTGGCAACGTTTACAATCGTTGAAGTTTGCGTCGCCAAAAGCACGCCTTCCGTTGTGGCAAGCCAGACAGCTTTGCGCGCGGGTCGAACTGAAATGCTGCGCGACGGCGATCACCGTAACCTGTTTCGACTGTGGGAGACCGGCGCGCAGGTTGTGACAATCGGCGCAACCCAAACGCTGCCTCGGGCCATGATCGGCGTGGCTGAAATTGGCGCGGAAGGCTCTCGCGTTCGTCGAAGTTCTGAAGAACCGTGCAGACAGCGAATGGCAGACGCCGCACGAAGCGATGTCGCGCCCGTTGGCTTGTGCGTTCGGAGTGTGACAGGTGTAGCACTGCGCATGTGCATTGAGTCCTGCCGGAATGGTCAGCGCGGGACTACGACGCGAGACGGGCGCATGGCAGGCGACGCATCCGTTGGCCGGTTTGCCCGCACCCGTATTGTGCTGCGCGTGGTCAAATTTAGCGTTGAAACTGCCAATCGAAGGAAAGGCTTTGACGGGCGGATTTCGCGAATCCAAATTCGTGTGGCAGATCGCGCACATCGGGATATTCGCGGAGACGAACTGCGGGAGGTGGCAATCGGTACAGGCTTTGTGTCCCGGCAAGTTAGGGCGCGTCGAGTTGTTCGCTTCGCGCTGATGACAGGAGGCGCAGGCCAGCGACGCGTGACGTGGGCTGTTGTGCAAAAACTTCGTGAAGTCAGCGTTGCTCATGTCCTGTTGCTGCGCACTCGCCGCCGCGCCGACCGGCGCGTTGGAAGCGGCGGTGCGATGATTGAACAATGACAGCGTGACGAAACCGGCAACGCAGGCGATCAAAATGGCGAGCGCGAAAGTGTTACGGCTTCTCCTCCCGCGCGCTGGGGCGTGGCTGTTAGGATTCTCCGTCAGAAGATGTTCTTCAGCGCGATGCACGTCTCTTATTGGCCTTCCTTTTTCAATTCGTCGGCACAGCGTGGCGGGGTCAATCCTTCTATGCCCTTCGTGCCCTTCTTTTCCTTAACTGCGCTCGTGTAGACGGTCGTGTAATGACTACACGGCACTTCAGGGTTCAGGCTTACGGGCGGGGAGTGGCAGAGGGCGCAGTCGAATTTCGCATCCTTGCCGCGCTCTCGCAGTTCGCGGAAGACGGAGAGTTTCAACTGCGCGCTTCCCGAAACTGCCGTGTGGCAGGCGGAAGATGAACAGGTCGGCAATTGCACCTGATTCGCCTTCTGCCGCAACGCCTCAAGGCTCGCCACTTTACGGACGTTGACGTGGCATTGCAGACAGGAGATGGCAACTTCCTTCCCCTCATCGTTCGCCCGCTTTTTATGAGCATCGATTTCATGGACAAACTTCGGAGAGACGCGGTGCGGCCAGGGGCCGTCGCTGCTGTGCGCCGCCACCGCCACCGCCGCCGCCGTCTGCGCCGCCGCCGGAACGAACTTCGGCTCATTCGCCGTGCGCGCCGGAGGGACGGCCAGCGCAGCGGTCTGAAGAAGAGGCCTTGTGAGATTTTTGTGACAGCCGCTGCACTCTGTCGCAAGCGGTGGCTGCTCTTTGTTCTCCACGCCCTTCTGCCAGTGGCATTGGAAGCAGGTGACGTGGCTCGTCGGCGTCGTCATGAAAGTTCCGGCGGGCGGAACAAAAGCATCTTTGGCCGCACCGGGCGGGGTCTTGAACGCGGTCTTCTCAACCTTATGACAATAGTTGCAGGTGGCCTGAATATTGGCTTTCTCACCAATTATTTTTTTGAATTGCAGCAGCGAAGTGGTCTTCACATGGTTCGAGTGCGGGAAGATATCATCGAACTGTGAATCCACTTTCTCCTTCGGAAATTTCAGACGCGCTTCCCCGCGCGGCGCAGTGACGGTGTGGCAGTTCGAGCAGATGACCGGGCGCGCTCCTCTAAAAAATTGCTGACGATGACAATCGGTGCAGGAAGGATGGTCGGGATAATCGCGAATGTCGGGCTGAGCGAAAGATGGAATTTGATGACAGGAGGCGCAGTTTTCAAAATGCCCTTTAGTCGCATGCGAGAACTTTGCATAATTGACCCGCGGCGTGCGGGCGGCGGGAGCACGCCGGCGCGGTTGTTGGCGTGTCGTTCGTCTCTGCGCAGCAACTTCATGAGCGCCTTTTGAAGCGGCGCGCGTGTAGACGCAGATCATCGCCGTAACGGACACGCAAATAACCAGTGTGACAAAACGGAGGTCGATGATGGTTTGACGAAACAGACCTGCGCGACGCAACCCGTTAGTCCTTTCGCTGTGGGCGATTGTTGGTGACAACGCACAATTGTCCGAGAAATTCACCGGGGCTCATCTCAGACAATTGCGTATGCGTGTTGGATAAAAGCAAAGTCGTCGCTCACAGAAAATTTTGAATCAACAGAGCAGTGGACCTTCCTTGTAACACAGATGGCGCGGACTGACAACGATATTTTATTGCTCAGAGAAAAACAGCAGGTTGGAGACCCGAATTGACACCCGCCGTGTGAATTTTAAACGCTTCACGATTTTCCTCCAGAAGCAGCCCCCGCGCTTGTGCCCGCCTCCAAACCGGAGCGCAGTTGTGGCAGCACTGGATTGTTGGGATTAAGACTTTCCAGTCTGGCGAGTGCGGCACGAGCCTCTTTCATGTCGCCCTTGCGCGTGAGGGCGACGATCATATTTTGCAGCGTCGGCTCATGGCGCGGGTCGAGTTCGAGCGAGCGGCGGAATTCCGCAATCGCACGGTCGATGTCGGGCGGCGTCCGCAACAGGAACGTGAGGCCGAGGTCGGTGCGCACGTTGATGTCGTCGGGGGCTTTGGTAAGCGCTGCCGTGTACCACTTCTCCGCCGCCTGATAGTTTCCGGCATCGTAATTAACATTGCCGAGGCCAACCACCGGCTCTAAGTTGCCGGGTTGTAATTGATTGGCGCGCAGCAGAAATTCGAGCGCATCATCGTAACGCTCCGTTTGATAAGCGCCTCGCCCCGCCTGCATCTGCGCCTCGAAGTCCGACGGATTTTCGCGCGCCGCTTTCATCGCCGCCTGCACCGCCGTCTCCATTTTTTGCTGGTCGGCGACGGCGTTTGACGGCAATTGCGACTGGCTCACGCGCCCATCTCCGGTCAGGACGGCTCCTGGACGCATGTTCGCCCAACTGGCAAACATGAACCCGAAGAACAGACCGAAGCCCACGCCGATCACGGAAAAAAGAATATTCTCTCGATTCATAACAGCAGTGATGAGTGATGAGTGACGAGTGCCGGGCAAAGAAAAGTTTTTGGACTTAACTTGTCACCCATCACTCGCCACTTGTCACTGTATTTTCATGCGTAAGAATGTAAGCCCGGCAGCAGGTAGCTGACGCCGAGATAGGTGAAGATGACGAGCAGGAAGGCGACTACGGCGAAGTAGGCTGAGCGTTTGCCGGTTATGCCGCGTGCGATGCGCGCGTGGAGAAAGCCGCCGTAAGTGAGCCACGCGACGAACGCGCCGGTCTCCTTCGAGTCCCATCCCCAGTAACGCCCCCAAGACTCGTTCGCCCAGATCGCGCCCGTCACCAACAGCATCGCGAGACCCGCGAAGGCGACACTTGCCGTCTTGTACATCAAGCTGTCGAGTTTCTCGGCGGAAGGCAAAGCTTTGCGCAAAACATCGGTGCGGAAGCTGAAGAAGATGACGAAGAGCGTGGCGGCGAAGGCCGTGATCAAAGCTGAGAGTTCCACCGGATTGGCGTTCAAACTCAACACGAGCGATGAACCGCGTTCAGTGACGAACTCCTGCGAGGCGGCCACGAAGCGCGACGGCTCGATGCTCTGAACCTGCTGCGGAGTCATCCCCTGCTGTTCGGCCAGCCACATGCCGAACTTCGGATACTGAGCCGGATTGAGGCGGCTGACCACGTTTGTAATCGACTTGACTTGCGTGACCAGGAGCACGATGGCGCAAGCCTGCGAGACGAGCGAGAGTTTCAAAAGCCAGTGTCCCCACATGCGCGCCTTCTCGTCATTCTGCGACAAATATTTTCCGAAAAGGCCGATGACGCCCAGAAGCAACACGCCCGACGCGACGATGAGCAGGCCGACATAAGGAATGTCCGCCCGTAGCGGCAGAGACATACGCGAGCCGCGCATGAAAGTCGAGGCCGTGTAGATGCCGGTCGTGAAAACGGAGAAACGGCTGACGGTGGCGAAGACGCCGAGGCCGAAAATGGCCGCCCAGATCGCCATTGATTCGGGCTTCGTGCCGACTTTCAACAGGTAGATGACGGCGGCGGCGAAACAGACGAGCGCGACGCCGTAAGAGAGCGACGCGATGCCGACGTGGATCGGTCGCCAGTAGGAATCGAGCACAGGCGGCAAATTGATGAATTCGCCGCCGATGAAGCGCGCCAGCACGAGGATGAGCGCGGCCAACGGCAACGAAAGCGCACCGAGGAAACGATAACTTTTGCGCCCGGAAATCAACATCGTCGTGATCCCCGCTCCGAAGGCGAAGGCGAGGCTCAGATCGTAGAGGTTGGCGAAAGGGATGTAGCGAAACGCCCACGGCATCTCTTCCGCGCTTCTGCCCTGCGAGAGAAAAATATTTAGTTCACGATCATGCGCGGCGACCCAGCGCACGCACCAACTCGATAAGTTGAAGAACACGCCGAGGCAGCCCGTCCACAGACCGATCTTCTCCGCCATGTTCGATGGCGCATAAAGATTCGTCAGGTGAAAAGTGGCAGCGGTCAGGTAGCAAGCCAGCGCGAGCATCATCAACGCGCCGTCGTCGATAAAGCGACTGCCGCCCAACTGGATGCGCAGCAACACCATCAGGATCGAGCCGACAATGGGGATCAAGGCGGGCAAGTATGAACGCAGCGACCAACTGCTCTCGTCTGCGGTCGGAGAGCTGAAATCAGCCGGAGTATTTAACACTTCACTCATTATTTTTTCACCTCTTGGGGTTGTCCGGTAACGACTTGGATGAGTCGTTTGAATCTGTCTTCAAGCGCGACGACATTGCGATTAGTGTTCCCGCCAAAGACGACTTCATAATTCTTCGGGTTCTCGGCGCGCTCTTCGATGATGGCCCACACACGTTGGTGCGAGAAGAAAAAGACGCCGGCGAGCGTGATGAACAGCAGTCCGCTGCCGAGATAGAAAATCGTCGCGCCGGGGTCGCGCTGGATGGACAGGATGTGTGCATCCGGCACTTTCTCGAAAGAGGCGAGACGGAACTTGTAACCCGCCACGGCGCGTCCGACCGGCGCGCTGCCCGGCAACTCCTGCGCGAAAGCATAGGCGCGTTGCTGTTCGCCCGAAGGAGTGGTGACATTAAGTTGTGCCGCCGGATTGTTATATTCGCCGGAGGCCGTCGTGGGCTGCCCGCCCGCCATCGTAAAGTCCGGATGGAACCCGGCGAATTGGATTTTAGTTCCGTCGGCGAGCGTCGCCGCGCCCCCGCGCGGGATCGTGACTTCCTGCGCCGCGCCGCCCGCTTCCGACGTCAGGCGCAACGTGATGTTACGCGCGCGTCCCACGTTGATGAAGCTGGCTTGAAAGAAGCGATAGCCGCGATAGTCGAAGGGCGTGTTCATGTGGACGAGGGCTTCGTGCTCGCCCGTCTCGTCTTTGACTTTGATCTTCGTCAACCAGTCAATCGTGTTATCGGCGGTGATCGGGCCGTCGTTTCTGATGAGTTTTTGTTGAATGTCCGTGCAGTAAACTTCAAAGGGCAGCGTCATACTCGAATTCGTCAAGCGAAATGTGCTCAGGTCGTCGATTTGGAAGACGGTCTCGGACATCTCGTTTGAGGAAGTTGCCGGTTTGAGCGGCATCGTGCCGGTGCGACTGAACTGCGCGGTCATGAAACCGCCAAAGAAGATCGTCAATAGCGCGACGTGGACCGTGTACGCGCCCAGACGATTCCACGCCCCGCGCTGCGCGAGGATCAAAGTGCGGTTGCCCTTCTCCGTCACGATGGGTTTGAACCCGGCCTGACGACTGGCCGCCGCGATGCGCTCGGCCAGCGCCGAACGACTCTCCGCCGTCATCTCCAGCGTGCTCGTCACCGATTGCTTACGCAGCCACGGGGCGACGACATCGAGTTTCGGACGCTTGATGTAGCTCCACGCGCCGGGGAAACGCTCTATCGAAGCCAGCACGATGTTCAACGAGAGAATAAGGAGCAGTGCGTTGAAATACCAGGCGTGGTAGATGTCGAAAAAACCGAGGACGCCGCCGAGCAGTTTCTGCGACGGAGTCAACTCGGCAAAGTAACGGTCAAAGCCCTCGACGTTCTGCTGCATGATGAGCATGCCGATCATACTGGCGACGGCGAGCAGGATCAGCTGGGTGACGCCGAAGCGCACGGAACTGAGCAGATTGAGGGTCCGGGTAATAATCGACACAGAAGACTTGGCCGGGGCAGCCGTCTTGACACGAATCTCGCTTTTGATTTCTTCTATTGCAGACATATAGTTTATAGAGTCGAAAGTCGAAAGTAACATCTCAGCGGTGCGCATTGAACCTGTAAGTGCGACTGAGGCAGCACGGTCGCAACCATCTCAAGGAGATTCATCATAGCCGATCAGGGCTGACGCATCAACTTAATCGACACGCCGCGCGACATGAAATTTCTTCCTCCATCGAATCTAAATATTTCATAACTTTCGTCTAACCAAAATTGGTCTACTCTATTTCGCACCGCGCCGCGTCTTCATGTATTATTCATCTCGAAACGGCGGGCGGGGCGGCGACAAAAGTTGTCATTGCAAGCGCAGAAGGCAATGTGCGTGGCCCCTCTGCATCGGGCTTCTCAACAATCCTGAATTCAATTGTGGCCTTAAAAAGTTTGTTTATTGAAGATTCAATTCGTCATGTCTAAAAATATTCTTCTCTGTGTTGTTGGACTCGCGCTGGGCTTCGGAGCCGGGTTTTTTCTCGCCAATAAAATAACGGGACAATTGCCGCCGCCCGCCGTCGCCGCGAGTGCTCCGCCGCGCCAGGCATCCGACGCCGCTCCGCCACTCGACCCCACACAAGCCGACGCACCGCTTCCGCCCGGACATCCAGACGTTAACAGTGCGGGAGCCAATGCTCCCGCCAACGCTGACCCGAACGGCGTGGCCGCGACAAACCCCGATGCGCAGGCCATGATGGAAGCCGCTGACCGCCAGCCCAAGGATTTCGATTTGCAAATGAACGCGGCGATCACCTTTTACAAACTCAGAGCCTTTGATAAAGCCAACCTCTACTTACAACGTGCTTTGGAGATCAAACCAAAAGACCCGGACGCGCTGACCGGCATGGGCAACACGAAATATGACGCGGGCGACTTCACGGCGGCAGCCACCTTCTACGAGCGCGCTCTTGCCGTCAAGCCTCAGGATGTGGACGTGCAGACCGACCTCGGCAACACCTATTTCCAGCGTCAACCGCCAGACTTCAAACGCGCCATTGAAGAATATCGCAAAGCCTTGAAGATCGATCCGCGTCATGAAAAAGCCTTGCAGAACGTCGCCGCCGCCGCCCTGCAATCCGGCGACAAAGCGACCGCGCGCCAAGCCGTTCAACAACTGGCGTCAGTCAATCCTGCCAACCCGACGCTCGGCACGCTACGTTCCAGCGTCGAAGCGTTGCCCTAGTCACTAATCTTACGTCAGATGCAGCAAAGAGCGCGGAGAGTTTGATTTTATTCAACTCTCCGCGCGCCTTTTGCATATCCTCATTACGTATCTTAAAGCCCTACGTTGTGTGTAATTGGCGCATTGGTCCAAACTTGCTGTTGCCAACAATTAAGCCGGAGCATTAAACACGAGCGGCGCGTATGACCAGAAATGCGGACCTGCCAAAAAATTATAGACATCCGGCGAGACTTAGCATAAGCTGCCACCGAAAATTACCTTAACCAGTTCTTATGAGATTGGTACACGGCACTTTAGCGATAGCTTAGTGAGCCAAAAAACACCGGCCTTGAAACATCTCTCCTGATTTACTCTGCGAACGAATGCGGTAAGTTTTGATTTAGGAGAACCGAATGACGCTTTCACTGCGTATTTTACTTGCATTGCATAATCCATGTGATTCAAGCCACTGTAAAATACATTGAATGGCTCTTGCCATCTTGTCATGATCACAGTAGTAACCCGAAACGGGAACTATTGCCAGTCGGAATGCAGTGACAAATCATCCCACACCTCGTAGGGATATGCTCCGTCACCGTTTTTTATAGTTTCAGATGTAATCACAATCCTTTGCTTACAATCCAGCACTCTGTTGCATACAGGGTAGTCACTGATTCGACCACATTGGTCGCCGTCTCAAACTTCATAGAAGGAGAATTCAACATGGTTCGCATGAGTAAGAAAATGTTTGCTCTCGCCGCCCTCGCGCTGACTGTAGCACTCACACTGGTGCTCACGCCCGCGACGCGGATCGATGCCGCCGATCACGGCGACGCCCCTTATAACAGCTCCGATCAGGCGATTGATGGGGCTGATGTCTACGCCTTCCTCGACCCGGCGGACAACACGCGGGTCATCCTCGGCTTCACGTCGCGCGGCTTCATCCCCGCCGGCGAGAATACTAATTTCGGCCAGTTCGACCCGGCGGTGCGCTACCGCTTCGAGCTCGAAACGACCGGCGACCCCCGCCCTGACCGCTTCATCAACATCACCTTCTCGCGGAAGACCACTCCGACCGGATCGCAGTTGGCGACCGTCACGCTGATGAACGGCCAGACCTTCACCGCGCCCTCGACGGGGCCCTCGGTCTGCATCATGGGCTCGGCCAACTGCCCGCCCCCCCCGACCATCACCGAATTCACCTCGTCCAGCGGCGTCGTGCGGTTCTTCGCCGGGATGCGTGACGACACTTTCAACTTCGACATTCCGGGCTTCGCGAACGGGGCCGCCGCGCTACGCGCCTGCGTCGCGGGCACGAATCAGTCCCCGACCTGTGTCGCCGACGCGCTCAGGATCTTAGGGCGCGGGCGTGACTCTTTCGCCGGCTACAACATCATGAACATCGTCCTGAGCATCCCGCGAGCACTGTTCACGGCCTCTGGGGTGGGCAATGAAATCGGCGTCAACGGCACGCTCCAGCGCCGCAGCCCGCAGATCTTCGTCGCCTCGCCCGACCAGGTCGCACCGGGGCGCAACTACCCGGCGGTCGGCTTCGGCAACTGGGTGACGCTCGACCGCAACGGCATTCCGGGCATCAGCGCAACGATCATCCCGTTCGCCCGCAAGGACGAGTTCAACGCCGCCACGACGCAGGACGATGCCAACGGGCGCTTCGCCGGCAGCATCGTCGCCGCGCTCCGCGCTCTCGGCACTAACGATACCAACATCGGCATTTTGGCAGGCGTCGCCGTCACGAGAGGCGACCAATTGCGCCTCAACCTGAACACAGCGAACACGAGCCTCGGGTTTCGCGAGACCATCCAAACAGCGGGCTACACTGGCTTCCCGAACGGGCGGCGCCCCTACGACGACGTGGTGGACGTGCTCCTCTTCTTCATCGCCAACCAGCAGCCCATCACCGACAACGCCAACGAAAACGAGGTGCCGCCGCTCAACGAGTTCCCGTTCTTCCCGCCGCCGCAGCAGCCGCGTCCTTCGGGTACGGGAGCTGAGGACAACACGCGCAATTAGTCGGGACGAAACCCCGTGCTACGAGCGACACCTATAAAATGAGGAGCGCAAGCTATGAAACAGACGACAAAACGAGCAACACACTGGCTCGGTCTGGCGCTGGCGGTGGCGGTGTTCGCAGGCGGTTTCGTGCCGCTTGGCAGATCACAGCAGAAGGCGAAGTCGGCTTCCAAAGCCGCAAGCCCAAAGCAGTCCCGGCAGCAAAGTCCGAGTAAAACTACGCAGGCCCAGACGCCCACCGCGGCGCAGGCACTACATCCGGGCGACGAATTC
Organism: Pyrinomonadaceae bacterium; assembly: GCA_051006195.1. Taxonomy (GTDB): domain Bacteria; phylum Acidobacteriota; class Blastocatellia; order Pyrinomonadales; family Pyrinomonadaceae; genus JAIVJZ01. The sequence goes on along the minus strand of JBPCIP010000108.1, from coordinate 5,510 downwards.
CGCGTCCGCACCCTCCCGCCGGAGCCTCCCGGCAAGATCGCCTTTGCCAGCGACCGCGCCGGCAACTTCGACATCTACGTCATGGACCCGGACGGCGGCGGCATCGTCCGCCTGACCGACAACCCGGCTGAAGATACAAGCCCGACCTGGTCGCCCGACGGCACTCAGATCGCCTTCGTCAGCAATCGCGACAGCAACAAAGAGATTTACGTAGTCAGCGCCTCGGGCGGCAGCGCGACGCGCCTGACCAACAATACTTTCGAGGACATCTCGCCCACTTGGTCGCCGTCGCTCACCAACCAGCGGATCGCCTTCGTCAGCAACCGCGACGGCAACGACGAGGTTTACCTGATGAACGCGGACGGCACGAACCAGACCAACTTCACGCAGAACGGGGCCGACGACAACGCCCCGGCGTGGGCGCCGGGGCCGGGCACGCTGCTCGCTTTCACCAGCAACCGCGACGGTGACAAGAGCGAAATCTACCGGCTCGGCGCAGGAGACGGCTCCCCCTTGCTCCGCCTGACTGACAATTCTTTCAACGACGAGGCTCCGTCGTGGCCGCCAGGACGCATCACCTTCCAGTCGGACCGCGACGGCAACGACGAGATTTACGCGGTTAACGCGATGGACGGCTTGAACCCCGTCCGCATCACCAACCACCCGAGCTTCGATCTCGATCCGGCGCGCTCATCCGATGGTGCGCGCGTCGTCTGGGTCAGCAACCGCACTGGCGTCGGCGTTGAGGTCTCTGACAACCTTGAGATTTACGCTGCCAACGCCGACGGCAGTCGCGTCTCGCGCCTGACCAACAACCCGGCGAGCGACATCGACCCGGCCATCCAGCCGCTGGTCTCAGCCGCGACCCTCGGCTCCGTCGCGTTCAGCGCGGCCACCTACACGGTCAGCGAAGGCCAGCGCACGCTCGACATCATCGTGACGCGAACGGGCGGCACCGGCGCGGCCTCCGTGGAGATCGCGACCGTCTCCGGCTCCGCCTCCGAGCGGAACGACTACACCACCATTGAGCGCACACTCCGCTTCGCCGCGGGCGAGACGAGCAGGACAATTCAACTTTCCGTCATAGACGATCTGCGCAATGAAGGCGACGAGACGCTGACCGTGTCGCTCAGGGGCGCTGTCAACACCACCGTCGGGAACCCGTCCTCGGCGATTGTGACTATCACCGACAACGACACGGCTCCTGCGACAACGAACCCAATCGACACGCCGGAATTCTTCGTCCGTCAGCAGTACCTTGATTTCCTGTCAAGGGAGCCCGACCAAGCCGGCTTCGACGCATGGCTCAGCGTGCTGAGGAACTGCTCGAACCAGTTCAACGATCCGAGGTGCGACCGGGTGACGGTCTCGGCCTCCTTCTTCCTTTCGTCCGAGTTCCAGATACGGGGGGCAGTCATCATCCGCTCCTACCTCGCTTCATTTGGCCGGTTGCCGTCCTTCCGGGAGTTCACACGCGACCTCTCATCGATGGGCGGCGCGACCGACGAGGAGGCGTTGGCTAACCGCGCCCGCTACCCGGACGACTTCACCCAACGGCCTGAGTTCGGCGCGATCTACGATTCGCTCACGAACACAGCCTACGTGGACCGAATGATTGCCAACGCGGGCGTCACGCTGCCGAACCGCGATCAACTCCTCGCCGACCTGAATGCCGGCACCCGAACGCGGGCGCAGGTCTTCAACGAGATCATAGACAGCTCGCAGTTCACGCGGGCGGCATTCAACCGCGCGTTTGTCCTGAGTCAGTACTTCGGCTATCTCCGGCGCGATCCCGATGCGGCGGGCTTCCAAGCCTGGATCGACTTCCTGAACGCCAACCCGACTGACTTCCGCACGATGGTCAACGGCTTCGTCAACTCCGTGGAGTACCGTAGCCGCTTCGGTTAGTAGTAGCGCCTTAACCCGAAGGGGTTGCCGTAACAGGCGGTCCCTTCATTTTTCGCCAGAGGCCGGCGCATGTCCACAAAGACGTGCGCCGGCCTCAAATCTATTTGGTCGTCTTTGTTTTGAGATTCAGTTAAGTCGGACAGTGATGATGTTAGCGCGACGCCGAATTTCAATTAAAGATTCAACCACCTGCACCACTCGAAAGAGCACCAAAAGACAGTGCTTCTTCGTGCTGTTTCCTGTGATGCGTGTGGTTAAGTTTTTACCATCACCATGACGGATTACGTCGTGACAATAATTCACGAAATGTCTTCTGGGCTGCTGTGAGGTCCGCTGGCGGTATGGTTATGATGTGTCCACTTTAGCACTATACAATTAAGAGTTACCGGAAGGTTCAAAATCGTTTGGCAGCGGGAGTTTATTGGCCTCGAAGGATTATTCATATGAAGGAAATCTACGTTAGCACCGATGTGGAAACCGATGGGCCGATTCCCGGTCCTCACTCCATGCTCAGCTTCGGCTCCGCCGCTTATCTCGCCGACAAAACTTTAATCGGCACGTTTGCGGCCAATCTTGAAACGCTCCCCGGCGCGAGCGGCCATGCCGAGACAATGGCATGGTGGGCGACGCAACCGGAGGCATGGGCGGCATGCCGGGAAGATTTACAAGCGCCCGCAACGGCCATGAGGCAATACGTCGCGTGGCTCAAGTCGCTTCCCGGCCAATCCGTTTTCGTGGCTTACCCGGTCGTCTTCGACTACATGTTCATCCAGTGGTATCTGCACCGGTTTGCCGGGGAGAGCCCCTTCTCTTTCGTCGGCCTCGACATCAAATCCTACGCGATGGCGATGCTCAAACGAGACTTTCACCGGATCGTTAAATCGACGATGCCGGTGCGGTGGTTCGACGATTTGCCGCACACGCACAAAGCTCTCGACGACGCCCTCGAACAAGGCGCGCTCTTTTGCAACATGCTGGCGGAAAATATGAAGCCGGAGCAGAAGCAGTGATCGGGAAAGTCAGGGACTCAGGCGGTTGCGCTCATCGCGTAGCGACCGAGTTTGGGTTGGAGACTGCGATGGGTGATGCCAACGGCTACGGCTCGAACCAACCAGACAGCGACCGCGCGCAAAATTCTCCAGGCTTCTATCATTCGCCGGAATTTAAAAGAGGCGTTGATTTGCTCAACGCCTCTTTTTTGTCAGAGTGGATGCGTCCCTGGATTATGGTTTGATGGCGCGGGTAAGGCAGGCGCGGATGCGCGCGTAGAGTTGCGGGCGCGAAAAAGGTTTTGCCAGATAGTCGGTGGCTCCGGCGTCGAAACCCTCCTTGATGCTGTTCGCGTCGTCCATGCCGGTGAGCAGAATGACCGGCAAGTGCGCCGTTTCCGGCTTGGCTCGCAGCATTCTCAACACCGCCAGCCCATCCGGGTCCGGCATCACCAAATCCAGCATCACTAAATCCGGCGACTTCTCCCCGATCAGACGGAGGGCTTCCGCGCCGCCGCTGGCTTCGATCACATTATAATGCTCGCGCTGCAGCGCCTCCTTGGTTAACATCCGCAGGTCATCGTTGTCATCAACCACGAGGATGCGCAGAGACGGCGGACGCACCGGATTGGAGCCGGAGATGGTCGGGTCGAAGCGATCTCTGGAACGACGTGGCTCGATCTTCAGCGTACAACCTTCATAGGCACAGAGAAGGTCGAGATGCCCGCCGCGCTTGTCGGCGACGGCGCGCGCGCGCTGTTCCACTTCGGCGATAAAAGCGTCGTCATGCGCCGGGTCATGGTGCGTCAGCGCGAGTTGCCGCACGCCGGCGGCAGCGGCCAACTCGACGACATATTCGTAAGTGCTGTGCCCCCAGTTCTTCTTGGCCGGATATTCTTCGGGTGTGTACTGCGCATCATGGATCACCAGATCAGCGCCCGTCATAAACCGCGCGTGCCGACGGTCGCCCTCATGCACCATTGATTCAATCGAGCCGGGTTCGGCCCCGTTGCGCCAGAGCGTGTCGGCGAAAGGCTCGTGGTCGGTCATGTAGACCACTACCGCGCCATCGCATTCGACCCGGTAGCCGAGCGTCACCGCCGGATGATTCAGGTACTGGGTCGTGACCGAGACGCCGCCGATCTGGTAGACGCCTTCGGCCAGCACGTTGTAGGTGATAGTGGCCGGTAGTTGGTCCAGTTCGACAGGGAAATAGGTGAACTCCATCTGCCCCGCCAGCACGTCTTGCAAGGAGCGATGACCGCCTTCCGGCGCATACACGTCAATCTTATTGCCGGGCATGAAGGCGGGGGCGAAAAACGGAAAGCCTTGAATGTGATCCCAGTGCGTGTGACCGAAGAGGATGCTCGCGCTGATAGGCTGTTGCGCCCGCTCCAACAACTCCGCGCCAAGTAGTCGCGCGCCGGTCCCACAATCAAAGATCAGGATATGGCCTTCGCCGGTCTCCAGTTCGACACACGAAGTGTTACCGCCAAAATGATTTGTGCCAGGGCCGGGTGTCGCTATCGATCCTCTGGTACCCCAAAAGCGCACTTGCATTCGTCGTAGACTCCTTTGCAAACTGCTCCGCCGTTAGCGCCTATGTGAGGCTACACCACTTCCGCAAATAACACGCCCGTTCTTCTACGGCGGAAATTTGTTGAAGCGACGCTCTTGAATTGTGGTTGACAAGACAACATCATCGCCGCAAACGGAGTTTACACGAAAACTGTTTGTTTGTGTTTCTTTTCCGCTAGGCGTAAGGACATGATTGGACGGCAACAAGTTGCCACTCGCCCTCTCGCTCCGCATAAACATGCAGCGTTTTGTATTGACCCGTGAAATCCCTTCCCTTGTAAAACCACTTCGCCGTATCGCGGCAACTGAGGACCGCCGTGCCGCCATACACTCGCACACTTACCTTGTCTCGTTCCATAAATTCAACCGTCAGTTCCCCTGATTCAACGTCCGCAATAAACTGGCTCTTGTCATCACCCTCCAATGGATACGTAAAGATAAAATCATCGGCCATGATCCGGTTGAGCGTCGCGGCGTCGCGCGCCACAAATGCTTTCACCCATTCATCATTCAACTGCCGCACTGCTTTTGACTTTTGCAAGTCCAAGACTCTCTGTTTGTCCGGTTCCTCGGCCATAACTTCAGTTCCTTTCATTTCGACCCGCCGAAGCGGAATAATAGCAAGACTAAAACGAACGGGCGAGTTAAGGCGTGAACAGACACTACGCCCAAAGATATCGAACATATTGCTCCACCGCTCGCGTCGCTGATAATTAACTTTTCGTTGTGACATATGAGAATTGTCTTCAAGAGAGTCACATTACCTTCACCCAAAGTAGTAACGGGCAGCCAATCGGCTGCCCGTTAGTTGTTGGATTCATTGATGGCCGGGGACGGAGTCGAACCGCCGACACCCTGATTTTCAGTCTTAAATATAGTGTTTTGTTGAGTTCTGCTGAGTTCGTATCTCTCGAGTTTTACCAATTGAACTTAGGGCGAAGCCCACATATTGATGCCGTGCGGTTGCAGTAGCCCAACATATGGGCAGCACCCGAATTTTGAGCAACTTTCGATGTTATGGCTTGGTAGCAAAGC
>JBPCIP010000107.1:0-12063 GCA_051006195.1 Pyrinomonadaceae bacterium | reverse complement strand
GGTTCTACCGGCGCAATTCGTCGCGCCTCTTCCTGCGCATGCGGACGGATGAAGAAACTTCGGAGCAGTTCACTTTGAAGTTCGCGAAAGGCCAGGACGCGTCGAAATCGTTTCTGCTCGACGGCGAAGAATTCAAGCGCGGCGATTGGCCGCTCATCGAGCGCAGCCGGTATCGACTGCGCTCGAACCTGCGCGCGACAGTGTGGGTGTGCGACGACAATTCAAACCCGATCATCGATTGGCGTCCGCGCGAGCAGAAGGGCGGGTCGGTTTATTGAGTTGCTCCTCGCATGAGCGTGTTTTAGAAATGAGAAGGGCGTTTTCACTCGATGAGTGAAAGCGCCCTTAACTGTTGCCGCCCGGTTGAAGCAGTCTGCTCCGGCTATTTAGAGGCCGCGATATTGCAGCGTCAGAGAATCGGCACGCGCGGCCTGTCCCGCCGAGAACTGGTACATGCAGGAATCGTAGGTGTAGTCCATAAAGTTTTCGATGGGGTCGAGGCCGGGGAAGCGCGTGCCGGTGCAGGTGTCGCGCCCCGTCGGGCAACCGCCCGCCGAAGAGCGTTCGGCTGGAGTGTCGGCCACGTAATCGCCGCCGCTCGTCGCGCTGCGGGCGCAACCGCCCTGAAAGGTGTGATAGAGACCGACCCAGTGGCCGACTTCATGCGTGGCGGTGTCGCCCTGATTGTAGTTCGTCGCCGTGCCACCCGGCAGGCTGGAATACAAGCAGACCACGCCGTCCATCAACGGGTCGCTGCCGTAGCTTGAGGGGAAAGTGGCCCAGCCGAGGAGGCCGCCGCCCATGTTGTTCGTGTAGAAATTCAAGTCAGCCGCGCCGCCCTGATGCAACGCCTCCTTCATCTGCCTCTCGGCGGTCGTGCCGTTGGTCGCCGTGTACCAGGTGTTGTTGGCGGTCACATCCTTGCTCAGGAGCGTAAAGCGATAGATCGTGTTGGAGCCGCCGGTCGCGCCGCTGAATGCGTCGTTGAGAACCTGGATTTGATTCGCGATCTGCGCGTCCGACAAATTGCCCGCGCCGGATGTGTTAGTGATGACGTGGAAATAAACGTTGACGTTGACGGTGCCGGTTCTCTCGTTAGCCGCGCCTTGCGCCGTGCGACTCGTTTTGAAGCGCTCGTTGGCGTCTTCGATCAAGCGCGCGGTCTGCTCATCGGGGTGTTTGGTTCCGCAGGTTTTGAAGGCGGCGTTATCGTTGGCGCGTTCTTCCGCGCGGTCGCTTTGGGCTGTGGTGCGATTGGTAAAGCTGCTGAGGACCAGCGCGAGGCTGATCGCGCTGAGGATCATAAGGGTAGCGAACTTGCGATTCATTCAGTCTCCTCCGAAAGTGTGAAACCCTTGGCTGGCAAGGGGGAGTGGCTCGGATGCAAGGGCGTTTGGAAGCTCTCACATGTGGGCGCATCAAGGTAAAGATGCCGAATGTAAATTAAAGAAGCGCCCTGCTGTTCACAAGTTGTATTTGGGTTCGCGACGGCGAAGGGGGTTCGTCAAACGTCACGACATCGTAGACTCGGCTGCTGGTGATGTCAACCGGAGAACGGCCTGTTTGTCGTTGTGAGAGTTGTTATAATTTCGTTGCGAAATATTTTCTTTTTTGTGAAAGTCTTGTGTAATCAATAAAAGCCGTCTATAGTGTCCGCCGCTTCACGGATAGAAGGGTTCAACTTGTTGGTGATTCGTCCTTACGCCGGTTAAGTCTCTTTAGCAGGTCGAGTCGGCGTCCTTATCAATAATTCGGATAGCGGTTTCGCACTTCGCTCTGCTGCTGTGCATTGTGCTTTATCCATTCTTTCTTACTCAGCACAACCTGCTTCAACGTTCCCGCCATTATTTGCCACTCGCGGGGCCGCGCCGACTCTTGTCTACAGCGGCTCTACCTACCCCAACCCGAAACTCTCAAATCCACTCAAGGAGAATAAATGAAAAAGTTCATCTTCGTTCTCGCGGTCTCACTCGCGTTTCTCTTCGCCCTCACTTTGCCGCGCCGCGACGCTTCCGCCCAGCGCGACAAATCAGCCGATAAACTCTCCCGCTCCAAAGAAGTCGCGCACAACGTCATTGCGCAAAGAGCCGGCCAGCATGGCATCGCCGACAAGCGCGAACTGAAAATCAGCCGCGCCTTCGCCGATGAGCAAAACAAGACTCATACCCGTTTCCAGCAGACTCACAAAGGCGTCCCCGTCTTCGGCGGCGAGGCTATCGTTCACCTCAACGCGAACGATTCGGTCTTCGCCGTGACCGACGATCTCGTTGAGTTCGTGCAGGCCGACACCCAGCCACAGCGCACGCCCGACGAAGCCATCAACGCCGCCATCAATAATCTCGGCTGCGAAAACTGCCTGACCGCGCCGCCCGTTGCCGACCTGCAAATCCTCCGCCGCGACGGCAATGACTATTTGACTTACCGCGTGCAACTGCGCCGCGAGGACGGCACCGAAGAGACTTCCCTGCCGGTCTACTTCGTCGATGCCCACACCGGCAACGTCGTGTGGAGCTACAACAATCTCCAGACCGCCTCCGGAGTTTCCCTCTATAGCGGCACTGTCACCATTAACACCTACTACAAGTCGCCGTCATACTACATGGAGGACATCAGCCGCAAGATCGGCACCTTCGATAACCGCAATACGACCGCCTCCACCTATCGCTTCACCGATGCCGACAACGTCTGGAATACGACGAGCCAGAAGGCGGGCGTTGATGCCCAGTACGGCGCGGCGAAAGTCTATGACTACTTCCTCAACACACACGGACGACGCGGCATCGACGGCAACGGCGGCCCGGCCTACTATACTTCTGCCGACGGCGTCACCGGCCTCATCAGTTCCAAAGTCCACTACGGCGTGAACTACAACAACGCCTTCTGGAACGGCAGCTTCATGACCTACGGCGACGGCAACGGCTCGACCTTCTCGCCGCTCGTCACGCTTGACATCTGCGGCCACGAGATGCAGCACGGCATCACCGAGCGCACCGCCAATCTCACCTACTCGAATGAATCGGGCGCGCTCAATGAATCCATCTCCGATGTGTTCGGCGCGATGGTCGAACGCTACACGAAGGGGCAGACGAGCAACACCTGGAAGATCGGCGAGCAGTGCTACACGCCGAGCGTCGCGGGCGATGCGTTGCGCTACATGGATAACCCGCACTCGGCGAGCAACAGCGGCTACACCGCCGACGACGATCCCGACCACTACAGCGAACGCTACACCGGCACCGGCGACAACGGCGGCGTCCACATCAATTCCGGCATCGCCAACAAAGCTTTCTACCTGCTGGCCGTCGGCGGCACGCACCATCTCGGCGGCTCCATGACCGGCATCGGCGCGGACGCAGCCGCTAAAATCTGGTACAAGGCTCTGACCACTTATATGACTTCGAGCACGAACTTCAAAGGCGCACGCACCGCGACGCTCAACGCGGCGGCTTCGCTCTACGGCTCGGGCAGCGCGAATTACAACGCCGTCGCCTCAGCATGGTCGTTGTGCGGCGTGGTCTAAAACGCCTTCGCGCAGGGGGCGTTCTCGCGCCTCTGCTGCGCCTCATCTCTTCCCGGGAGAGAGACGCCGGACAAAATTTCTCATTTGTCTAGCGCGTCTCTCTTCAGGCCATCATCCTTCCCCCGTAACGAAGAACGCCTGCGCGGGCGTTCATACTCACTTTTCACGGTTACGCCCACATCCTTTAGGAGAAGATAATGAAGAAGACTCTCATGTTAGTCGCCATCGTGGCGCTTTTCACCCTGACCTTCATCCCCACCTCGACGGTCAACAGTCAAAGTCGCTCGTCGGAAGCCAAGTCTAAATTTCATAAGAAAGCGAAGCCGATCCCGAACGAGTACATCGTCGTGCTCAACGATTATGCCGCCGACCCGCGCGGCGAAAATTCGCTTGCCGAATACATCGCCAACGATTTAGCGACGGCTCACCGGGGCAAAGTCAATAAAGTATTCAAACACGCGCTGCATGGTTTCTCCATCCGCATGTCGGAAGCAGACGCTCTCGCCTTGAGCGAAGATTCGCGCGTCGCCTTCGTCGAAGAGGACGGCGAAGTTCAAGCGACGACCGTGCAGAGCGGCGCAACATGGGGACTTGACCGCATCGACCAGCGCAACCTCCCGCTCGACGGCAACTACAATTACACCCCGACCGGCGCGGGCGTGAACGCCTACGTCATCGACACCGGCATTCGCCGCACGCACGCGCAGTTCGGCGGTCGCGCCGTCGTCGGTTACGACGCCATCGGCGACGGGCAGAACACGAACGACTGCAACGGCCACGGCACGCACGTCGCAGGCACGGTCGGCGGCTCGACTTACGGCGTCGCCAAAGGCGTCCGCCTCTACGCCGTGCGCGTGCTCGATTGCGCGGGGAGCGGCACGGATGCGGGCGTCATCGCGGGCGTCGATTGGGTGACGGCGAACCACGTCAAACCCGCAGTCGCCAACATGAGTCTCGGCGGCGGCGCGTCCACCGCGCTCGACAACGCCGTCCAGAGTTCGATCAACGCGGGCGTGACTTACGCCGTCGCCGCCGGAAACGAGAATCAGCTCGCCTGCAATGTCTCTCCGGCGCGCACCGCCGCTGCGATCACCGTCGGCTCGACGACGAACACCGACGCGCGCTCGTCCTTCTCCAACTACGGCACCTGCGTGGACATCTTCGCGCCCGGCTCCAACATCACCTCCGCGTGGTACACGAGTGACACGGCGACCAATACCATCAGCGGCACTTCGATGGCCTCGCCGCACGTCGCGGGCGTGGCCGCGCTCTACCTGCAAAACAACACGACGGCTTCGCCCGCTACGGTGAGCAGCCAGATCATCAACACTTCGACGAGCGGAGTGCTCACTAGCATCGGCACCGGCTCGCCCAATCGTTTGCTCTACTCGCTCCTGACCACGAGCGGCGGCGGCGCACCCTGCACGAACTGCACGCTCTACACCGGCTCGCTTTCGGGCACGGGCGCATCGCAGATTCAACCGAACGGCACTTACTACTACACCGGCATCTCCGGCTACCACAAAGGCTACCTGCGCGGCCCCGCTTCGGGCGCGGACTTCGATCTCTACCTTGACCGTTGGAACGGCTCCGCGTGGGTCATCGTCGCGCGCGGCGAGACCGCAACTTCCAATGAAGACATTTCCTACTACGGCACTGCCGCCTACTATCGCTGGCGCGTTGTTTCCTACAGCGGCAGCGGCAGTTACAGTTTCTACCTGACGCGTCCGTAATCCCCGACGCATGAAAAAGTGCAAAGGGGGAGAGGCACAAGCGACACGTTCCTTGCGCCTCTCCCCTTTCGCTTTTTGACCTTGCGCTCTGTTACCCTTAAGTTTTTCGTGGAGGTCTGAAGGGGAAATTGCTCAAACGCCGGATACAGATCAAGGAACGACATTTCGCCACGCGCGACACCAATCGCATTGTGCGCCCTTTCGAGTGGGGCACGTCTTTCATCATGGAACATGCGAACGGCGACGACCCGCGCCGCATCCTCGCCGAACACACGCGCCACGCTCTCGCCCACAGCGAAGAGTTTTACGCGCTGCCGCCCGTCGCGAATTATCGCTTACACGAGCAGCAGTTGACGTGGACGAGCGCGCTTCACACTCCGTCGCCGGAGAACAACAGGGCGCACGCGCGCTTCTTTCGCGAATCGACCATCACCGGCAAAGAGAACGACACGCGCCGCGCCGTCGTAGTGCTGCCGGAATGGAACGCGCAGCCGCATAGCCATATCCAACTGTGTCACATTCTCACGCGCTTCGGCATCGCCGCCCTGCGCCTGACGCTGCCCTATCACGGCGCACGCCGCCCGCCCGAACTCGAACGCGCCGACTACCTTGTCAGTTCCAACATCGGGCGCACGCTGCAATCAATGCAGCAGGCCGTCCTCGATACGCGCGCCGCCATTCGTTGGCTCAACGAACAGGGCTACGAACGCATCGGCCTCATGGGCACGAGCATCGGCTCCTGCATCGGCTTTCTCGCCCTCGTCCACGAGCCGCTGGTTCGCACCGGCGTCTTCAACCACGTCTCCGGCTATGTGGCCGATGTGGCGTGGCGCGGCATCTCCACCGCCCATGTCCGCGCCGGATTCGGCGACGCCGTCACGCTCGAAGAACTGCGCCAGTACTGGCTGCCGATCAGCCCGCTCGCTTACTCGGAAAAACTCAAGGGACTCGCCCCACGCCCGATCCGCTTCATCGCCGCGCGTTACGATCTCACCTTCCCCGCAGACCTCTCGCATCAAGTGATCGCGGGCGTGCGCGACGCCGGACACCCGCTCGACGCGGTTTGGTTTCGCTGCGGCCATTACACGCTCGGCCAATCGCCATGGAAATATCTCGACGGCTGGAAAATCGTCACCTTCCTCCGCAAGCACCTTTGATAAGTTGGTCCGGCTCAAGCTCCGGCGTAACGATGATTTGCACATCGGCGCGTGCTATCCCCTGATGATATCTATATCAGAAACGGGGCTTTCTACCCCGGCGAAGTAAAGAGCAATAGAATCTTCTATCCCTACCGCGAGGCAACTGTGCGGCGGAGCGGCGGGCGTTGATTGCATGGCGTCGGCAAGGCGCTCAAGTTTCATCAAGTGATGAGCAGCGCGAGCGCATTCTCCTCGTCTTCGGTGAGATAAGTGAAGGCGAGGCTGAAGCCGACGTGGACATCAGTCGAGGCGACTTGCCCGCGCAGTTGCAGCCATTTGCCATTGGGCTGCTTGATGGAGAAGGCGATGAACTCGCCGATGTCCGCTTTGCCGAGTGTGTCGATGAAGCACCCGCCCATGCTGAGGTCTGAGACGCGCGCCTGATGCTGGCCCGACAGTCCCTCCCACCATGCTTCGAGGGAAACGCGCGCCCGCCGTTCTTCTCTTCGTTCATTTTCCATTCTCTCTCTGTAGCCTCCCGCGTTATCTTCCGATTGATTCCATCAACATCTCTTCGACGCGCGCGGCGATCTCGCGCGCACGTTCAAGCAGGTCATCCGCACGTGCGATATGCTCAGAAGCAAACTCTTCATCTTCGATCTCGCTCGTGTTGACGAGCACGTTGTAGCGCGCCGCCGCCACCGAGGCGAGGGCAAGTTGTGTGCCCGTCGCCGAGTCCGACAGCCACGCCGGTTCGCCGAGTTCGGCCAGCGTCTCCAATAGTTCGCCGACCTGCACGGCGAGGCTCGCCACTTCAAGCGGAACCACCGCCGCGCCCTTCAACGCTTCTTCGACGGCGTTCGCCCACTTGCGCTTCTCCTCTTCATTTTTTTGCGGCAGGCGACGCGCGCCGAGTACTTGCGCGAAACTCGCGCCGTCTTCGTCCGCCGCTTCCGTGAGCCGGAGGCGGAGCGCGTTCAACGACTGCGAGGCGTCGCGCGCCTCGCGTTCGAGGTCTGCCTGCCGACCCTTGCGCTCGATCAAATGCGCGACCATTTCGCCGAGCGCCGCCGCGAGCGTGGCCGCGTGGGCCGCCGCCGCACCGCCGCCCGTGATCTCGTCCGGTGCAGCGAGCGTGGCGTCGGAGGCGAGGGTGGTTTTCCGCCTGTCGCGTGCCTTCGCGCCGCCTTCGCGCTCTGGTTCTGCGATGCGGCTCATCGCTTCGTCTTCCGCGTTCCACCTCACAGCTTCCCGGCGTTCTTTGCCGGTGGCCTCCCGCTTTCTCGCGAGGGCGGAGACGATGCGGTTTTCGAGAACGAGATCGGGGGAGAAGTTTTCGATCTGTAAAAAATATTCCGCGCTTGCGTCGAGCGCGGCCTGCGGGATGAGTCCGACGATCTCGCTGCCCGCCACCCTCACGCCCCACCGCTCGGCTTCGCGCCGCACCGCCTCGAACGCATGATGCAGCGCGGTCTTTTCAAAGCGCACGAGGTTCATCGACACCTGCGTCAGCCCCCGTTCCCGCAACTCGAAGCCGAGCGCTTTCAAGAAACGCAGGCCGCCGTCGCGTCCGCGCACGGCGCGGGCGATGTGACGCGCCAGCGCAACCTCCGTCGTATGCAAGTTGATGTTGTAGGCGATGAGGAGCGACCGCGCGCCGACGATGCACGCCCCCGCCGTCTCGTGGACGCGCGACGCGCCCGCATCCGGCGCGCGTTCGGGATCACGCGCGATCTCTTCGCGCAAACGCTCGAAGCCGCCGCGCCGCACGTCTTCCAGATTCACGCGGTCAGGCCGCCGCGCCGCACTCTCGTAAAAATAGACGGGCACACGCACCTCGCGCGCGATCCGCTCGCCCGCCTCGTGCGCCAGATGGATGCAATCCTCCAGCGTCACGCCGCGCACCGGCACGAACGGCAACACGTCCAACGCGCCGACGCGCGGATGCACGCCCACATGCTTCCGCAAATCGATCAACTCCGCCGCCCGCGCCGCCACGCGCACCGCCGCTTCCACGATCATCTCGACGCTGGCGACGAACGTGATCACCGAACGATTATGATCCGGATCGACGTGCGTATCCAAGACCACCGCCCCGTCAACCGATTCGACGGCCTCGACCAGTTGCTCGATCACCTCCGGCTCGCGGCCTTCACTGAAGTTTGGCACACACTCAACGATGCGTTCCATCAAGCCATGATAAAGGGGGAAGGCGAAAAGGGGAATGGTCAAAGGAAAATCGCAGACCCGTCGGGTTGTCTTCCGTGACTCTGGCGTTGCTCGTCAAACGCGGCTAAAATGCCTGCTCCATAGTTTCTCCACCCGTGCGGCGGCGGTGTTCGCGCCTTACACATCATTCGAGGTAAAAGATGAAACGTTCCCTGCTCATGTTGCTTCTCGCTCTCTTCACCCTTTCGTCCGCCGTCGGCGCGCAGGACAAAAACATTCGCGCGAAGACAAAGGAACTGCTCAAGCTCGACGGCTACGTGCCGCTCTACTGGGACGCTGAAAACGGAAAGCTGCTGATGGAGATCGAACGTTTCAACGCGGAATTTCTCTATCAGGTGTCGCTCCCGACTGGCATCGGTTCAAACCCGATTGGCCTTGATCGCGGGCAACTGGGCAGCACGAACGTGGTCTTCTTCGAGCGCACGGGGCCGAAGGTGTTGCTCGTCAAACCAAACTACCGCTACCGCGCCATCACGAATGACCCACAGGAACGGCGCGCGGTCGAAGAATCTTTCGCGCGCTCGGTGCTGTGGGGCTTCAAGGTCGAAGCGTGGGAAGGAGAGCGCGTGCTCGTGGATGCGACCGCGTTCTTCATGCGCGACGCGCACGGCGTCATCGACACCCTGCGCCGGGCGAATCAAGGCCGTTTCAATCTGGACGAAGCGCGCAGCAGTCTCTATCTGCCACGCACGAAAAACTTTCCGCAGAACACCGAAGTCGAAACGCAACTCACGTTCACGGGCGATGAACCGGGGCGACTCGTGCGCGAGACGGTGCCGACGGCGCAGGCCATTACCGTGCGCCAGCATCATTCGTTCGTCGCGCTGCCCGATGATAACTACAAGCCGCGTCGTCTCGACCCGCGCGTCGGGGTCAACGGCATCGAGTTCTACGATTATGCTTCCCCCTTCACCGAGCCGATAGAGAAGCGCTGGATCAATCGTCATCGCCTGCAAAAGAAAGACTTGCTGGCCGCCGTCTCCGAACCCGTCAAACCGATCATCTACTACGTCGACCCGGGCGCGCCCGAACCCATCCGCGGCGCGCTCGTCGAAGGCGCGTCGTGGTGGAACGAAGCGTTCGAGGCAGCCGGATTCAAAAACGCTTTTCAAGTCAAACTCCTGCCGCCGGACGCCGACCCGATGGACGTGCGCTATAACATGATCAACTGGGTCCATCGTTCGACGCGCGGCTGGTCCTACGGCGCGAGCCTCGAAGACCCGCGCACCGGCGAGATCATCAAAGGCAACGTCACGCTCGGCAGCTTGCGCGTGCGTCAGGATTTTCTGCTCGGCACGGGCATGATCCCGCCTTACACGGCGAGCGGTGAGGCGCGACGAGGCGACACGCGGCAAAGCCTTCTCTGCGAACTCGGCATGAAGCTTGATGACGACGGCTACCTCGCGGCGGATGCTTCGACCGACGCCGCCGCGATGTCCTTAGCGCGCATTCGCCAACTCGCGGCGCACGAAGTCGGCCACACGCTCGGCCTCGCGCACAACTTCGCGGCGAGCACTTATGGCAATCGCGCCTCCGTCATGGACTATCCCGCGCCGCTCGTGGAAATCAAAAACGGCAAGCTGGATTTGTCCAACGCCTACGGGCGCGGCATCGGCTCCTATGACAAGTTCGCGATCCGCTACGCCTACGCGCAATTTGCGGCGGGCGCGGACGAAGCGGCGGAACTCGAACGCCTCCTAGAAGACGGCACAACTCGCGGCCTGCTCTTTATCTCCGACGATGATGCGCGACCGCTCGGCGCGGCGCACCCGCTCGCGAGCCTCTGGGACAACGGCGACGACCCTGTCCAAATGCTCAGACATGAAATGGAAGTGCGCCGCATCGGTCTCGCCGGGTTCGGCCTCGGCAACATCCCGCGCGGCATGCCGCTCTCATTGCTCGAAGCGAAGTTTCTGCCGCTCTACCTGCATCATCGCTATCAACTGCAAGCGGCGGTGAAATCAGTCGGCGGACTTTATTACACCTACGCCGTCAAGACCACCACGGCAGCAGGCGCGACGCCCGCCCGCGTGCAGGAGATCGTCGCGCCTGCGCGTCAACGCGAAGCTTTGAACGCCGTGCTCGACACGCTCAAACCGGAGACGCTCGCCGTCGCGCCGCGAATACTCGCCCTCATCCCGCCGCGCGCGTTCGGTTACGAAGGCGGCACGTCCGAATATTTTGAGAAACGCGCCGACCCGGTCTTCGACCCCATCGGGGCCGCGACCATCGCCGCCGACCTCGCCATACTCCCGCTCCTCGAACCACATCGCGCCGCGCGCCTCAACGGGTTTCACGCGCTCAACTCCGCAAACCCCAATTTCAAACAAATCCTCGACGCGCTCATCGCCCGCACCTGGCTCGCTGACGCGCCGCGTGACGCCTACCACGGGGCCATCGCCCGCGCCGTGCAGAGTTTGACCGTCATGCGTTTGATGGAAACCGCCGCCAACCCGGACGCCGCGCCGCAAGTCCGCGCCGCCGCCACCGAAGCCCTGCGCGACTTGGGCGAACGCCTCAAATCGCCTTCGCTCGACGCCGCCACCGGCGCGCACCGGCGCGCCACCCGCGACGACATCGAACGCTTCCTCGCGCGCCCCGACGCGCCGCGCAAACAGACCGCGCCGCTGCCCATCCCGCAGGGCGATCCGATTGGTGGAGGAAGCCGTCAATCTAAAGGCAATCATTAGCGCGGCACTTCAACAGTGTTAATGTCGATTTGGTCGAGGCGGCGCGCGTTGAACCCCTGGTCCCAGTTGGCGACGACCTGCGCTTCGGCGGCGGCTGAGGGATAGCCGATGATGATTTTCAGGAGGAAGCAGTCAAACTGCGCTTCGGGCAGCGGGTACGTGCCTTCGTACTCTATTGGGTTCTCGGTGGCGAGCACGGTGAAGAGCGGCGAGAGCGGGTGCAGTTCGCCGTCAATTGTGACTTGGCGTTCTTCCATCGCTTCGAGGAGCGCGGCCTGCGTCTTGGGCGGCGTGCGGTTGATCTCGTCGGCGAGCAGGATGTCCGTGAAGATCGCGCCGCGCCGCAAGCTAAAACTGGACGTGGCGATGTTGAAGACGTTCGTGCCCGTGATGTCCGATGGCATCAGATCGGGCGTGAACTGGATGCGACCGAAATCCGCGCCGATGATACGCGCCAGCGTCTTCACCAGCAGCGTCTTCGCCGTGCCCGGCACGCCTTCAATCAGCGCGTGCCCTTCTGCCAGCAGAGCCACCAGAACCTGCTCGATCACTTCATCCTGCCCGACGATGACTTTGCGCAACTCCGTCAGAATATGCTCGACGGTTGAAGAAACGTTTTGCAGCATTTACAGCGTTTTTCACTTGAGTGAGAAGACATAACCACAATGCTCAAACCATCCACGAATATCACTCTCAGTCACCAGTGCAATAGCTTTCGCCAGAGCATTGTAAAGTTTTCTCTTCGTCCGAGC
>JBPCIP010000106.1:0-9968 GCA_051006195.1 Pyrinomonadaceae bacterium | reverse complement strand
AAGATCTCGAACTCTTCGTCGGTCATTCCGGTTGCTGACAGAAACTCGCGGGATTTCTGTTTTAGCTTTTCGTAGGTTAGCATTCGATAAGTTTAGCCTATTAAAGCCTATTCCCAATAATGTCTATTATCGCCGTCTGGAAGGGAGTAGGAAATTGCCCACCCGTTGTCTGGTGACGGAAGGCAAGTACATTGGCAAGAGCTTTGTCCCTGAATGCCATTGGTACACTGCGGATCGGAGCGATGAGTTACCCCCATGCAGTCTTTATACTCAAATAAAATTTTGCAGCCTGTATTCTTGTATTCATCTACAGTATTTGTCGTTGTGCAATTTTGCTTTATACAGTTAGAACTCGTCTGAGAAAATACCGAGACAAGGAATATTATGACGCAGATTAGTGCCGGGAATATTTTCAGCTTCATGCCTGTTCTCCATTTCCCCTGTCAAGAAACACATTAATGGCATTGACCTATTTTCGCCTCTGCAATTGTCGGTGGATTTGTTCTCGTAAGGCATGTTCACCCTTGTTGCTAAGGATGTCGCGCATCCACTGTCGGTAGGTTGATGCTCCTATCTCAACCCAGCTATTTTCTAACTCTTTATTATTCGACAGGCCATCACCCGTCAGCTTTTCTATAACCCTAGCCATGTTTTGGGGATCATCTCCGTAATCAGTCTCTATCCATTGTTTATAAATTTCGGCCCCCTTCCGCTTGGAGATAATTTGTCCGTACATTTCAGACTTTTCTATGCCGACGCCGCTCGAATCTTCAAATTCGACAAAAGAAATTTCCACTCCACCGCTCTCAATCTGTTGTCCTTCGCCAAGTGAGAGATTGGTTGAGCTTGGAATAAATTTCTCCTCGTAAGGCGCAAAATGCCTAATGCCTTTTGCCTCTACCATGTCTTTATGAAGTCTGTGATCTACGATTTGCTCTAACAGGCATTTACTCGTGTCTGTGAATTTTACTGTCCAGATGATTCCAAACGCGGTAATGTTTCGATTACTGAGATTCCTTACCCGAATAGAAGATCTATCTATTCCGTTCTCTGTTGTCTGGTAAGAAGCCTCAATGATTTCTAAAATTCTCTCGCCAGTCTCCGACACGAAATCCTGCTTCAGGGCGGGATGCGTCTCAGTCAATCGGCTGTTCTGCTCAGGTCTTCTGCTATTTTGTGAAGAACTTGGGAGTGCGAAGGTTAGTGTTAAAAAAAGCATGAATGAGCCGACAAGGAGAATTAGAATTGCTTTTTTGTATTCCACGACTTGTGACCTCACAGCAGATGTAAAGTTTCCCCGATTGAGAGCCGCCTTATCGGGTGTTTTTATTGTGTTGGGGCGTAAGGTTAACGGAATCTATGAGGGATTCGTCAACAGAACTAAAGCGACAACCGGCTTATACGCCTGCCACATTTGATTGTCAACATTTATTTTGCCTTTCTACCTTTCCATCACTTCACCCCAACAGTACCCAGCAGGATGAGTAACGCGCGGCGCAGGGCGAGTTCGCGCCCGCGCGGGTCGTACCATTCGTCAAGCGTGTGGGAGTTGGCGGAGAGGCCGCCCGCGCCGGTGGTGATGGCGGGCACGCCCAGCGAGATGGCGATGTTGGAATCGGTGGAAGAGCAGTCGAAACGCGGGCGCGAACCGAGGGCGCGCGTCGCTGCTTCGGCGAGCCGCACGAGCGGCGCATCCCTCGCGGTTTCGCCGCCGGGGCGGTCGCCGATTAATTTCATTTCGAGTTCGAGCGGCGGCGTGCCCGCGCGCCGCGCGGCGTTTTCGTCCGATGCGGCTTCGAGGGCGACGCGGCGAAAGTAGGCGTCGAGCCGTCTTAGTTCATCGGGCGACTCCGAACGCAGGTCGACATCAATCAAAGCTTTCTGCGCGATGCAGTTGACGCCCGCGCCACCCTCCACGCGTCCGACGTTGAAGGTGGTGCGCGGCTTCTTCGGCGCGGGGTAGGCGATGAGCCGCGCGATTGTGCGACCCGCCGCATGCACCGGATTCGGCGTGCCGAAATCGCCCCACGAATGGCCGCCCGCGCCCGCAAACCGCACGCGGTAGCGACGCGAGCCGAGCGCGCGATGCGTGATGCCTTCGATGCCCGGCCCGTCGAGGCTGACGAAAGCATCGATCTTTTTCGCCCATTCGCCTTCGGTCAACAGGTAGCGTGCGCCGCGCAAATTCCCCTCGCCTTCTTCGCCCACCGTCCCGACAAACAACACCGAGCCTTGCGTCTCAATCGCAGCCTCTTCGAGCGCGCAGACGAGCGCGATGATCGCCGCCAAGCCACACCCGTCGTCGGCGATCCCCGGCGCGTAGATCTTCGCGCCTTCCTGCCGCACGGTGAAATTCGTCCCCTTCGGGAAGACCGTATCGAGGTGCGCGCTCATCACCAGCAACGGGTGCAAATGCGCCCCGCGCCTGAGCGCGAGGCAGTTGCCCTCCCCGTCAATCATCGTCTCCGAGAGGCCACACTGGCGAAATCGCGCCGCCAGATATTCCGCCCGCGCCTCTTCTCCAAAGGGCGGCGCGGGTATCTCACAGATCGCCGCCTGCTCCCGCGTGATTTCACCGGCGTGCTCCGCAAAAAACCCGCTCGCGCGGCTGAAGCGCGACGAGGCCAGAAGGTCGCGAACAATTTGCTCGGGAGCGACTGCTGCTGCTGCTATGGTGGGAAACATACACGAATGACGAATGGACGAATGACGAGTCGGGACGAGGTTTTAATCTTGTCCCGACTCGTCGCTCGTCGCTAAACCAGCGCCATCATCTCTTCTTCGCCCAGCACGCCGCTCGCGCCTTTGGCTTTGTCGAAGATGCGCGCGACTCGTTCGTCGCTGGCTTCGAGGCCGCGCGATTCGAGCCAGTAGATGACGTTCGACTTGCCGCTCATCGGGCCGACTTCGATCACCTGCCGCATCCCGAACATCCCGGCGGGCACGCCCGAATAGATGAGGTCGGCGAGTTCCGTGTCGCCTTTTCTGAAACTCTTGATGACCGCCGCCGCGTGGACGCCCGTCGCCGTGCGGAACGCATCGCGCCCGAAGACGGGATAGTTGACGGGAATCGTCCAGCCGCAACTCGAAGACGCCGCTTCGCAGTAGTCGCGCAAGCGTGACAGATCGTTATCGATCCAGTTCATCAGTTTGAGGTTGACGAGCAATTGGTCCATCGGCGTGTTGCCCACTCGTTCGCCGACGCCAAGCGCAGAGCCGTGAACCTGATCCGCCCCGGCCTCAATCGCCGCGATGGAATTGATGACGCCGAGGCCCCGATCCTGGTGGCCGTGCCAGTCGAGCCGGATGCCGCCGCCCTCGTCTTCGATGATGCTCTTGACGAACCGCACGACCGAGCGCGCACCGTCCGGCGTCGAATGCCCGACCGTGTCGCAGACGCAGACGGCGCGTGCGCCCGCGCGGATCGCCGCCGTATAGAGCGCGCGGAGCGTGTCGGGGTCGGCGCGCGTCGTGTCTTCGGTCACATACATGACGGGCAAGTTTTCCGAGACGGCGAACGTGACGGCCTCTTCCGTCAATTGCAGCAACTTGTCGAGCGTCCAATCTTCGGCATAGAAGCGCACGGGCGACGAACCGATGAAGGTGCAGGCTTCGATGGCGATCCCGGCGCGCTGCGAAATTTCGGCGATGGGCTGGATGTCGTTGCGGTGCGTGCGCGCGGCGCAGTTCGGGCGAATCCTGAGCTTTTGTTCGACGATCTCGCGCGCGAGTTGTTCGACGCCCGCCGCGTGTGTGCCGCCCGCGCCCGGCAACCCGATGTCCGCCGTGTCGATGCCGAGATCGTTCATCAGGTGCAGGAGTTCCAGTTTCCGCTCCACCGGAGGCTCGCACACGGAAGGCGATTGCAGCCCGTCGCGCAGAGTTTCGTCGTCGAAACCGATGTGGCGACCGGGCGACGGGTAAGCCGGTTCTATCCGGTTCCAATCGTAGATCAATTCGCTGGCAGGCACTTCCACTCACCTCCGTTGTCCGGGAAAATTTCGCGCGTTCCGTGACGTGTTCAGGATAGCTGAATTACAACAAGGGGCGTGGTGAATGTCAAGCAGGAGCCTCTGCGACGAAAGACGCGCTTTGACTCCGCCCTCAACTTTGTTATAGCCTTCGGCTCGCTTCAGGCACAACGCCCGGCGAGGTCGAATCCTCTTGTCAAATCCCGCTCAGCAGAAAGCGCCTGGTGATAGAGGCGTCCGCTACGAAAGGAATCTGAAAGCCGCCAGCCTGCTGCCGACCGCTTTACAAAACAGACGGGAATTATCGCAGATAGGAAATTATTCACCGCAATGGATGAGTTTATCGCACAGGGCAACGACGAACATTTGAGCATTCTGCATCGGGCGACGCCCGGCTGGATCGAAGTGATCGCCGGTTCGATGTTTTCCGGCAAATCCGAAGAATTGATCCGCCGCCTGCGTCGCGCCAAGATCGCGCGCCAGCGCGTGCAGGTCTTCAAGCCGCACATCGACACCCGCTACTCGCACGATCATATCGTCTCACATTCCGAAATGCGCCATGAATCGGGCGTGGTCGCAAGCGCCGCCGACATCCTCGAACAAGTTGAAGCGAACACCGATGTCGTCGGCATCGACGAAGGGCAGTTTTTCGATAACGACCTCGTCTCGGTCGCCAACGAACTGGCGCGGCGCGGCCTGCGCGTCATCATCGCCGGACTCGATCAGGACTACACCGGATGCCCGTTCGAGCCGATGCCGCAACTCCTGGCCGTCGCCGAGTTCATCACCAAGACGCACGCCATCTGCGTCCGTTGCGGACAACCGGCCAACTACTCGCAACGCATCATCGCGCTCGAAGGCCAGGTCGTCGTCGGCGCGGGCGAGAGCTACGAAGCCCGTTGCCGCCGCTGCTTCGTTCCTCACGCCGACGCGCCGACACAATACCTCAGTGATGAGTGATGAGTGATGAGTCAAAACAAAAGATTCGTTCTTTGACTCGTTACTCGTCACTCATTACTCATCCCTCGCTTGTGCTATGCTTCTCCCGCCAACTTTCCCGCAATTTCATCTCAGGCTTGTGCGATTTTGCCCGACAACTTAAACAGGAGACGACTTCTATGCGCGTTCTGAAACTTGCTAAAACTCTGGGTGGAACTCTCTTGCTCGTGTGCGTCGTGGTGGCGGGCGCGGCTTGCCAGCAGTCCGGCCCGGTGGTCGGCGTCAGCGACAACACCGCGAACGCGAACACGGCGGCGGCGACCAACGCCAACGCCGCGATGCCTGCGACGGCGACGGCGACCATCGAGACGCGCGAACCGGAGCAATACCGCGCCACGCTCGTCTTCAGCGCGACCGCCGAGGGCAAACCGCAAGCTCTCCAACTCCCGATTGAAGTGGCGCGCAACGGCGAGGATCGCCGCTACGCCTTCAATAATATTCCCGTCATCGGGCAGGTCATCTTTCTGGACCGCGCCGACAAACGCTATCTCATTCTGCCGACGCGCAAGCAGTACGCCGAAATCACTCCCGCCCTGATCGGCTTCGACGTGCGCTCGCTGACGCCCGGCCAGATGGTCGCGCAACTGCAAAAGCAACAGGGCGTCGAGCGCGTCGGCGAAGAACAACGCGACGGGCGCACGGTCGTCAAGTACCGCTATGCGGCGACGGCCAAAACCGGCTCGCAGGCGGGCGACGTGGCGACCGAGAGTGTCATCTACGTCGATAAAGACACGGGACTGCCCCTGCACGCCGACTTGGCCGGGCAATCGAGCGGCAACGTGCAGGGCGTCAATCGCGCCCGCCTCGTCGCCGACATGAAAGACATTCAAACCACGGTCGATCCCGCTCTCTTCGAGTTGCCCGAAGGTCTGACAAAGTTGACGGAGGAACAGATCAAGCAGCAGGTGAGCGTCATCGCACAGTTCTTACAATTCGCGCTGGGCAGCCTCAACGCGCAGATGGGCGGAGCGATGACAGGCAACCCGACGATGACGCCTCCGGCGACCGCCGCATCGCCCGCCACCTCGCCGACGGGAACGCCGACTCGCCCGTAAGGTAAACCAAAGATGAAATATATTCTCCTGCTCCTCGTCGGAATATTGCTCGGCGCGGCCTTGACGTTCTACATCTTCGTTGGCGCGCCGCGCATGAAACAGGCGCAGACGGGCGCGCCGCTTCAGGCCCCGGACGCGGCGGGCGACCCGCCGGGCACAGCCGTCCTGACGCTCGACGAAAAGTTTTTCGACACGCTGCTCGGCACGATCTTTCGCGATCTGAGCGCGCCCGCCTTCCGCCTCGCATCCATGCCGAAGGAGATGCCCTTAGCCTTCGCGCAACCGCCGGGCGTCCGCTTCGTGCAGACGCAGGAGGGCGGTGGTGGTGGCGGCGGCTGCACGAATCAAGTGGTGATGGCGCAGGAAGGCAGCGGCACGCGCACGGGCGTCAGTTTGAAGAACGGGCAGATCAGCGCGCCGCTCGCCTTCAGCGGCAGCTACAACGTGTTGGGCAACTGTTTGAACTTTCGCGGCGCGGCGGAATCGAACATTCAACTTTACTTCAAGCCCGAAGAGCAGACGCTCTACGGCCAGATCACCATCGCGGGCGTCAACCTCGACGGCGTCTCGCCGCTCGCCAGCCCGTTCGTCACCAGTTTCGTCCAAACCGCGCTCAACCAGAAGGTCAACCCGCTGGTGATCATGCACGGCGCGCAACTCTCTCTGAACGTGCCGGTGCAGGCCAGCAACGGCACGCTTAAAGCACAGGCCAAAGACGTGCGCTCCGAAGTCAAAGACGGCGCGTTGCGTCTCCACGTCACCTACGACTTCAGCGGCGCACGCGGCGCAACTGCCTCGCCGCCGTCACCGCAAAGCTAGCCATTCGCACCAACAGAACAAGGATAAAACGGGCGCGTGTCAATCAATTGACACGCGCCCGTTTTGCTTTCCGCTTCCTGCTCTTCCATATAGTGATTTAAGACAAATCGGATTTACCGAGAT
This sequence comes from Pyrinomonadaceae bacterium, assembly GCA_051006195.1. Taxonomy (GTDB): domain Bacteria; phylum Acidobacteriota; class Blastocatellia; order Pyrinomonadales; family Pyrinomonadaceae; genus JAIVJZ01. The sequence continues at coordinate 3,001 of JBPCIP010000106.1, read as the reverse complement.
TCTCGCGCTTGACGCCGTGCGGGTTCGTGGAACGCTCGCCGCGCTTGCGCGTGGATTTGCGGGGCTTGCGCACCTCGCCCATGTGATCCACCGAGCGAATGGGCCGCAAGTCTTCCGCGTCGCCTTCCGGGTCGTCGAGCCGCGTCTCGACTTCGAGCGGCATCTCGTCTTCCGCTTCATCCATCGCGGGCGTCGCGTTTGTGCCCGCATCCGCGTCGTTGGCTCCGCCGGCGAGGGCGCGCTGGCGTGCGAAGTGGGCGGCGATCTCTTCGGCGATTTGCCGTCCGACGAAAGGCGCGAGTTCCGCCGCCGTGGCCTGCGCGATGCGGGCGATGGAGCCGAAGTTTCTCAAGAGCCGGTTCTTGCGTTTGTCGCCGACGCCGGGTATCTCGGTCAACTCCGAAGTGAAGTCGCGTATCTCGCGCCGCTTGCGGTGATAGGTGACGGCGGCGCGGTGCGTCTCGTCGCGGATCATTTGGATCAGACGCAAGACCGTCGAATGCGAATCGAGAAAAATCGGTTCGTGTTCGCGCCCTTTGACTAAGAGATGTGACACTTCGTTGTGGCGGCGCGGCGGTTTCACCACGCCGATCACGGGGATGGCTTCGAGGTCGAGTTCGCGCATCGCTTCCGCCGCCGCACCCAGTTGGCCTTTGCCGCCGTCGATCATCACGAGGTCGGGCAGCGGGTTGTGCTCGTCAAGTTGTCTGCGGTAGCGGCGCGCGACGGCCTCGCGCATCGAGGCCACATCGTTTGCGCCTTCGACCGTCTTGATGCGGTAGCGGCGGCCTTCGGCGCGGTTCATCTTGCCGTTTTCGCACACCACCATCGCGGCCACGTTCTCCGCGCCCGAAATGTTCGAGATGTCGAACGACTCGATCCGGGCGGGAAAGCGCGGCAATTCCAAAGTCTCCTGCAACTCTTCGAGCACCCTCTCCATGTCGGGCTTGAGGACGCGGAAGCGTTGCTCGAAAGCGATTTGGGCGTTCTTCTCGACGAGCGCGATCATGTCGCGCTTCTCGCCGCGTTGCGGATCAAGGATGTGGACGCGCCGCCCACGCCGCTGCGTGAGAGCCTTCTCCAACAATTCGCGGTCTTCAAAATCTACAGGCACATGAATCTCGCGCGGCACGTAATCGGTCGAATAGTATTGCGTGAGGACTTCGCTGAGGAACAGAGACGGGTCGAACTCGTCCGGCGACAAATCCTCCCAGAAGAATTCGCGGCGACCGACGATCTTGCCTTCGCGCATGGTGAAGAGTTGCAGGGCGAGCCGCTCGGCTTCGCGGTAGTAGCCGAAGATGTCCACGTCGCGGTCAGGCGAGGTCATCATCTTCTGCGTCTCGGAGACGGCGAGCACGACTTTACGCAGATCGCGATACTTGGCCGCGAGTTCATAGCGCATCTCTTCGGAGGCGCGCGTCATGCGCCCCGCGTACTCGTCGGCGAGTTCCTTATTTTTGCCTTCGAGAAAGAGGCGCACGTCGCGCACGGATTCGGCATACTCTTGCGCCGTACACAAACCTTTGACGCACGGAGCGATGCAGCGTTTGATGTGGTATTCGAGACAGGGGCGCGGGAGTTTGCCGTCGATCTCGATGTCGCAGGTGCGCAGTTGAAAGGTGCGGTTGATGAGATCGATGGTGCGGCGCGCCAATGATGCGGGGAGGAACGGCCCGAAGTAGAGCGCGCCGTCGCGCTGCACGCGCCGCGTGATCATGACGCGCGGGAACGGCTCGTTGATGGTCAGTTTCAGATGCGGGTACTGCTTGTCGTCCTTGAGCGCGACGTTGTAGCGCGGCTTGTGCTTCTTGATCAAATTCGACTCTAAGACGAGCGCTTCGACTTCCGTATCGGTGACGATGAATTCGAGATCGCGGATGCGGCGGACGAGTTCGCGCGTCTTGCGGTCGTGCCCGCGCCCCGACTGAAAATAGGAGCGCACGCGATTGCGCAGGTTCTTCGCCTTGCCGATGTAGATGATCTTCCCCGCTTCGTCCTTATGAATATAAACGCCGGGCGAGACGGGCAAATTTTTGAGTTTCTCTTCGAGAGTCACCGTACTTATGACCGCTTCTGTGGATTTGAGTTTTTATTCTATCCCATCACATGGCAGCACAGAAATTCGCCAGTCTATTTCCGGCGAATAACAATCAAACCTCTTCAAGATATGAGTCTTGTTGTAGAATCGTTCGGTCACTAGCGGCATTCTCCGATTGATAGGAAAGGTTATGGAAATGGCGCACAATTTAGAGAGGGCAAATACAACACAAGACCTTAACCCACTGTTGCAAGCCTTGCATGTGGAGGATCAACTTACCCGCCAAACAGAAGTTGCCGGGATTCTCAAAGAGTTGGATGGAGATAAGGCGGTCTTGCTCTTATTTGCTGCCATGTTGAAGAGCCCTGATAGCGAATCACGAGAGCGGATTGTCCAAGAGTTAGCCAACATCGGTTCGCCCAAAGCCATTGAATTACTAGGATCAATAATGACAGATGATTTTGATTCTAGAGTTCAGCATGAAGCCATTGAAGCGTTAAGACGGATCGGCTCGGACAAGGCGATTGATGCTCTATTGTCAGCATTACGTAGCAGTAATGAGTGGCTGCGTCAGGAAGCAGCACATGCGTTAGGAGATTTTAAAGCGGATAGAGTTGTTGATGGTCTAGTTGAAGCCTCAAAACATTATTACAGAGCCTATGCGGCTGTACGTTCCTTAATCCAGATAGGCTCTGACCGCGCGATTGAGAGCCTAGTTACAATAATTCAAGACCCAATGCATTTAGCAGGAACGACAAGCTATGACGCACTGGCGGGGCTTGTGCGATTGGGAACAGAAAAGGCTATTGATGAAGTATTCAAAGTCTGGAATACATCTTACGCTGACTCAATACACAGAAGCAGGCTGTATGGGATTTTGTACCAATTCAAGCCTAAGCACTTAATTGTGCCTCTTTGCCAGCGCCTACAAAACAAGACTTTATCCTCAGAGAACCGAAT
>JBPCIP010000105.1:0-9341 GCA_051006195.1 Pyrinomonadaceae bacterium | reverse complement strand
CAAGGAACTCGCGCGGCTGTACCCGGATCACCCTGCGGGGCCGCAGTTCTTGGCGGCGAGTTTGTGGCCGGAGACTTTGAACGCATCGCGGCGTTTGCAGTCGGGGTTGTACAACAACGAATCTTTTTATGCGAAGACGGAAGACAAAGTTGACCCGAAGATCGTCGCGCAGTTCAAGGAATGGACGCGGCAGGCGAAGGCGCTGGCCGCCGCGCGTTTGAAGCGGAACCCGAAAGATACGGAGGCGCTCTATTTTCTCGGCGCGATCCAAGGCTTGAAGGCCGCGTTTGCCGGGGCGGTCGAGCGGAGTTTCATCTCGGCGCTGCGCGACGGGTCGGACGCCGTGGACCGCCATCGCCAGACGATCAAACTCGATCCGAACTTTCACGACGCGGAGTTGACCATCGGCATGCAGGACTACATCGTGGGCGGCCTCGCGCTGCCTTACAAAATTCTCGCGGGCATGACCGGCACGCGCGGCTCGAAGAAGCGCGGCCTCGCAACGCTCGAACGCGTCATGCGCGAAGGGCAGTGGGCGCGCGACGATGCGCGCGTGATGCTCATCCCGCTCTACAAACGCGAGAAGCGTTTCACGGACGCCGCCGCGCTCGCACGCGAGCTCGCGGCGAAGTATCCGAAGAATTACCTGTTCAAATTGGAATACGCCGACGCGCTCACCTCGCTGGCGGCGACGGAGCGCGGACAAAGCGGCGCGGCGGCGACGGCGACGGAGCGCGATGCCTTCGCCATCTATGAATCGCTCCTGCGCGACAGGGCGGCGCGCGATGCGGCGGCACGCCAACTCGATCTCATTCATTACCAGTACGGCGAAGCCCTTTTCGTCGCGGGACAAACCGAGCGCGCGGCCAAAGAGTTTCTGGGGGCAGCATCCGTCCCGAACGCCGAAGCGAACCTCGTAACGACGGCGCGACTGCGCGCGGCGCAATCGTTCGACCTCGCGGGCCAGCGCGCCGACGCGCTCGCGCAGTACAAACTCGTCGCCGCGCGCCCGAACGTCTACGACTCGCAGGCGGAGGCGAAGCGCGGCTTGCGCGAGCCTTACCGCAAACTCGTGCCCAAAGGGGCGCAGGAAGATAAATAAAAGCTGTCGGTTGTCCGTAGGTCAGTTGCCCGTTGTTTGAGTTCGTGTCACCAACTACCAAACACCGGATGAAGCGATTGGCAACTGGCTACGGACGACGGGCAACGAACAAGGATAAAGGTGAAACAGTGCACAAGTATTCGACGGGCGGAGCCGGAGACGCGCGCCCGCGCCGCCTGCTGCTGTGTCTCGACGGCGTGCCCTACGAAATCATCAAAGCGGCAAAGTCGCGGGGGTTGTTCGCGCGTTTCAACGAACCGGCGGGGTTGCTCTCGCCTTTCCCGACGATGACCAACATCGCCCTCTCGACGATGCTCGGCGCGAGCGCGCCGCTCGGCTATGAGAGTCTCTATTTTGATCGTGACCGGCAGGAGTTGTGCGGCGGCGTGCGCAAGTACATCGGACGCCGCACGCCCGATAAAGTCCCCTCGTCTTACATGGACGAACTCGATTATCAGGAGCCGCTGCCCTTCGAGTTTCTCGTCTACGTCGCGCCCGATGCCGTGTGGCGCGCTGACATGCGCCGCTTCCGCGAACGCTTTCGCCGCGCGCCCCACAATCGCGATTTCTTCGCCTTCCTCAAAGGCACGGACGGACTGCTGCACATTCGCGGGCCACAGAAGTTGCACGTCGCGCTTCGCTCGCTCGATAAAATTCTGACGGAGATACAGGACGTGTGCGGCGCGGAAACCGAGATCGTGCTTTTCTCCGACCACGGCATGAACCTTCAGGAGAATTACAAGATTCATCTGCAAACGCACCTGCGCGCTTCCGGCTACGAAGTCAAAGATCGCTTCGAGCGCGGCAGGGGCGCACGAAGCGTCGCCGCGCCCGCCTTCGGTCTTTGCGGCTACGCGGCCCTCTACTGCGCCGACGAAACCGACCCCGCTACGGTCGCCGACGCTTTGACGATGCTCGAAGGCGTTGACTTCAGCCTTCATCGTGAAGGCGCGGCAGCCGTCGTCGTCCACAGCGCACGCGGCACGGCGCGCATCAGCCGCGAAATGAACGGCCACGCGCGTTACAGTTATGAGCGACTCACGGGCGATCCTCTCCAACTTTTGCAAGCGCAACACGCCCTCCATGAAAAAGGCGAACTCGACGCGCGCGGCTTCGCCTCCGACGCGGCGTGGTACGCGCAGACCGCCGGGCACATGTACCCCGACGCGCTCGCCAATCTCTACGCCTCGCTCCACGCGCCGCGCGTGCGCCACACGGCGGACGTGCTCGTCAGTTGCCACGACGGTTACTACTACGGCGCATCCCTCTTCAGCCGTCTCACCCGCCTCGCCGCCACCCACGGCAACGCCCTGCGCGCCAGTTCCACCGCCTTTCTCATGAGCACGCACCGCCAATTCCCCGCGCACGTCCGCGCGGGCGACGCACGCCCGTTTTTACGTGAATAGGCGAGAGAAAATGTAAAGAGATAGTGGAGAGGTAGCAGAGGAAGCCTTATTCTAACGTCAGTTCGATGTAAGCCGTCGTTACCATGCCAATAAAAAAACCCTTAAGTCACCTTAAGTCACCTTACGCGAAAGTAGAAATTTCGGGCTTTGCCCGCCGATGTGCGGAGAGGAGCTGTCTTTTCGTCAGCCTCTTCCGAGCTTTGTGAGGCTATGCCTCACTATTCGCCGCCAAAAGTGAGGCGCAGCCTCTTTCTTTGGGGGCAGACTTAACGCAAAGGCAGAGCCTTTCCGCACATCGGGTGGCACAGCCGCAAGATTTAATATTCCGCGTAAGGTGAGTTATTACCTATCACCTATCACCTATCACTTGCTTTATTGTTTGCCGCGCGGTTTCGCCGGAGATGCGGCGGGTTGCGGGGCGGGGACGTTCTGCCCGCCGGGTTGCGAACCGCCGCTGGCGATGCGAATCGGGTCAATGTCTTTGGTGGCGACGTTCATCGCTGGAGACGCGCGGTAAGTCATCGCGCCCATGTCTTGCATGAAGTCGTAAATAAACTCCATGTTCGGCGGCAAAGTACCGGCGTTTTCGCGTTGGTAAATCGTCACGTAGGTTTTCAAATCGTTGATAATCGAGTTGATTTCGTTCGGATTGCGTTCAGTCAGGCGCAGCATGGCGCGGTAGAGATACGGTTCGGCAATGGTTTGGCGTTGGTCGAGCAAAACGGCTTGCGAAAGATTTTCCAGAGCCTTAGAGATTTCCGTCGAATTGCGGGCGGTTTGTTTCAAAACCTTGCCGTAATAATAGTAAGCCGACGGGTCGCTGCTGCGGTTGGCAAGTGAATCTTCCAAATTGGTGCGAGCCATTTGGAACATATCAAACTGAAACGCGCGGATTCCGTTGTCGCGTTTGATGAGAGCCATGATGTTGGAAAACTCCGGTTCACCGGCGATGAGTTCGCCCGCGTCGAGTTTTTTCTGGATGTCGGGGGCCAGCGTTTCATTGAGCATACGGGCAATGCCACGCGCGCCGGTCACTGCCGGATTATTGCTTTTGCCGCCGCCGGCGAAGGCTTTGCGATTTTCCGCCAGATTAACCGAACCGGCCAACGCACCGTTTTTGACGAATTGCGCCGAAGCCGACTTATAAGCCGAGAGACGTTCATTAACGCGGTCGGGCGCGGCGATAAAACCGGTGTGAGTGCGCGGGTCGGCAGTCATCTGCGCCATTCGTTCGTAAAATTTCGGGACTTCGCGGACATCGTAATTGCGGTTGAACATGTAACGCATTGATTCGATATCGGATTCGTCTTCCTGCACTTTTTCCCAATTGACGATGCCGGGCGAGAAAAGTTTGCTGACGGTTGGGGCGAGCGCGATAGCCAGATACGCGCCGGCGACTGCGCCGTCGCCGCCGCCCGCGATGCCGCCGGCGATGCCGCCGAGAACCATGCCGATGATGGCGGCTTTGCGGGCTTTGGATTCTTGGTAAGCCTGTGCGCCGAGCGAAACCAGCGCGTCGTCGAACCAGTGTTCTTTTTCAACGTGGGCGATTTCGTGACCGAGAATATAGGCAAGCTGGGCTTCATTATCAACGGCGGCGAGATAACCCGTCGAGATGTAAACCGTGCCGGTGGACATCGAACGCGCTTCGGGAACGGGATTTTGCAGGATGCGGAAGGCATACAGGTTTTTCGAGCTGGCGGGAACGAGCAACTGTCCGACGCGGTTGACATAATCCTGCGCCAACGGGTTGTCGTAGAGCGTGTCTTCAAAAATCAGCTTTTCGCCATCGCGGTTGACGAGTTTGGCGTTTGAAGGACGCGTGTTGATGATGTAGGCGAATTCGATGTGATTGCGCCGGATGTTGCGGTAGCGATAATCAACTGCATCTTTAAAAACCGGGTCGGTGTTGTACTTGTTCTGCGAGTACGACTTGATGTCTTGGTAGAGACGTTCGTTTTTCGCGTCTATTTTGGCGGCTTTTTCTTCTTGTTTAGCGGCTTTTTCCTGTCGTTTTTGTTCTTCCTTGCGTTGTTTTTCGAGTTGTTTGTCATCCTGCGCCGTCGCGGGCAAACCGATTGCCAAAACTGCGGCGAAAACCAAAATCGGAAAGCGGAAGGCGATGAAAAGTTGTTTAAGAGTCGCTGCCAACATGATTCTTTCTCCTAGATATTGGAAAAGCGGGGCGGATGGTACTTTGGTTGAGGCGCTCGACAATTCAGAGAGCCGGGCGACGGCGTGAACCGCTCGGAAACGTTTTCAAAGCAGTTTTCACCATATACGAACACACAGACAAAACAAACCTTTTGCGCGGGGTTTGTCCGTCCGCGCTCTGCGTTCGTCCGAAGGAAAGACGCGGACGGACAAACGCGCTGCAAGGCTGCAAGAACCAAATCAAAAACGCATCTAAGACGCCGAACTCATTGACGCTCCCCATCACAACCACGCTGGCGTTGACGAGTTGCCCTGTTTTCGCGGCAGTGCTCTGATTGCGCCGCTCGTCCCGGGTGGTATCTTGAACGTTTAGTTTTTCCTTCATGCGGGCGCTCTCGACAACGTCATACGTTCCGTCATTAACCAAGCGGTCGATAATCAGATTAACGATCTGCTTGCCGGGTTCCGTGCCGCCTTCCACTCCTTCGTCACGCCACTATTGTCGAAATCCAAGATAGCGATGCGCTTCTTATGCGATGGCTTGGAACTCACCGCAGGCACCGGACTTGGCTGAGCCGGCGGGCTTGACGGCACGGGACTTGGTTGCGTCGGGCTTGCCGTGGACGACGGGGTGGCGGGCCGTGTGAGTTGCCTGTCTACGGGCGGCTTGGCCGGGGCTTTCGCGCCTTTGGCTGGCGGGGATTTCTGGCTGAATGCCGGGCTAAGACTCAGGGAGAGAGTGAGAATGAACGACCAGAGGATGATAAAACGCTTGTTCATGTTGAGCCTCCGAGTTGGCGGTTGAGGTTAAGAAGTTGCTCAAGGATTGGGCAATAGCGATTCTCAGGCGCGATGCAACTGAGTTACGAAATTAACCGAAGCGTGAACGCGCACATACTATTCCACCCCTCCGGCGAATACAAGAGTAATGTTCAACGCCACAAGTAATCCTTTCAGTGAAGGGCGAGAGACGTGGCGCAGGCCGTCGAGATTGAACTGAGGCGCACCTCACGCAAGCTCGACGGCTTGCACCACGTCGCCGGGGGAATTACGGCTGGCCGAAGCGCAGGCGGTACTCTTGCGAGTTCATAAAGCCGTTGACCATCGTGCGGAAGTCCGACGGGGTGGCATTAAGGTGGCGCAGCCATGCGTTGTAGCCGTCCGTTTCCGGGTCCCTCCGCAGGTAGCCGAAATACTGCATGGCGACGAACGCGCCGTTGTATTCGCGTGCGTCCACCGACGGGTGCTCGACGATGGCTCGCAAAACTTCCGCGCGCATCTTGCGCCCGGCTTGCAGGTCGGCGATCAGGGTGTCGCGCGTGACCTGGCCGTTGAGCGACACGCCGGCAGTGTGCAGCAGCGCGTCAACGTAGGCCGCCGCCGACAGGGTCAGAGGATAGCGATTCGTGAATTCCGCGCGCCCCGAAAACGAGATGGCGAAGGCGTTGCGTTTGGCGAAGACTTCCTCCGGTGTCTGACCTGTCACGCCGCGCATGTCCGGGATGATCTCTTCGTAGCGCGGGAGCCGCCCCAAGCTGATCTTGTAGAAGAGGTAAACGAAGTAGCCTTTCAGTTGAAACTCCTGCGAGCGGAAGAAACTTCCGCTGACTGTAATGCGGTCGCACTGCGGGTTGTTGTTCATGTCCGAACAGTTGTTTAAGACCCTCAACCACGCCGCCACGCCGTCCGGTTCCGGCTCGCGTGAGAGGAAGTCGAGGTACTGCATCTGGACGAAGAACGGCGGCTGATCAATCGGGTTGGCGGTCGCGTTTGTGTCATTGTCGGCAATCGTGAGAACGCTCTCCATGCTCATGGCCTGCGCCGGAAAGACGGCCCCGAGTGGGCGGCTGAGACGCAACGAGAGAGTTTCAATGCCTTCGTCGTAGCCGTCGTCAATGAAGGGAATAGTAAAAGTCTGCTGTGCCTGGCCGGGCGCGAAGAGGAGCGTGTCAACAGTCGTCGCGTAGTCGCAACGTGCATAGGCCGTGCCGTTTCTCACGTCGCAGCGCACCGCCGCCGGGTTATCAACAGTCGTGTAATCAACCGAGGTCGGCGCGCCCAAGTCGCCGGTGCGGGTCACGGTGATGGTGGCGCGGCGGTCGCTCTCGTTGACGTTAAAGGTCAGGGAGCTGAACTGCACGGTCGGCGGAATGGGGGCCATCGGCACGGGGTAGAGATAAGCCGCGCCTTGATCTCTGTGCGCGAAGATGTCGGCGCGCGGTGCGCCGCAGAGGGTCGTGCCGTAGCTGACGCCGACGGCGTAGCCGAGTTGGGCGCTGGTCGCCCCGTCGCTGGCGGTGAGTTTCTCGTGTTCCCGCCAGACGGCGGCGCTACGGACGAAGACATAGGCCGCGCCGGAATCTCCTATTTGTTGAGTGGCGTTCTCTTTGCTTGCGCCGACAACGACAGTGTCGCCGCTGATGGAGACGGCGCTGCCGAAATTGTCGCCAACGGCGGCGTCGCTGGCGGCCAGTTGCCGCTGCACACGCCAGGCGTCGTCGGCGCTGCGCACGAAGATGTAGGCTGCGCCGGACGCGCCTAATCGCAAAGAGTCGGCGAGAGGCGCACCGACGACGAGCGTATTGCCGTCAACCGCGAGCGCAAGGCCGAAATGCGCGACGCTACCCGCGTCCGGGGCGATAAGTATCTGCTGTTGCGCCCACGCTGGCGGCGTGCCGCTGCGCGTGAAGACGTAAGACGCGCCCGCCCCGATCAACCTCGTGCCGGCGCTGTTAAGGACATCTTTCTCTTCAGCCCCGACGACGACGGTATGGCCGCTGATGGCGACCTCACGCCCCAGAAAGTCGCCCGAAACGCCGTCGCTGGCTGTGAGCTTTTGTTGCAGCGTCCACGCGCCGCCACTGCGCGCGAAGACATAGGCAGCGCCGGCGTTGCCGCCCCGCGTGTCGTTGTCCGGCGCGCCGACTACAATTAAGTCGCCGTCGATGCCGACCGCTGTACCGAAGCGGTCGTGAGCGCCTTCATCGACGGTCAACTTTTGCTGTAGCGCCCACGCGCCGGATTGGCGCACGAAGACATAGGCCGCGCCCTTGAAGGGTGCTCCGGGGGCCCCGGCTTTGGGCGCGCCGACCACGACCGTGTCGCCGCTGATGGCGACCGATGTGCCGAACTCATTGCCGGAGTTGGCATCAAAGGCGACGAGTTTCTGTTGCAGGCTCCACGTTTCGCCGGTGCGGACGAAGACGTAGGCAGCGCCCGCATCTCGGATCGTCCCGACGTTGTGGAAGGGTGCGCCCACGACTGCCGTGTTGCCGCTGATGGCTATCGCGTGGCCGAACTCATCGTCAGCCCCGCCATCGTCGGCGGTGAATTTAAGCTGCTGCGTCGCCATAACTGTCAAGCTGGCGGGTTCCGCCTCCTGCTCTTGCGGCATGCCGGAAGTGGCTGGTGGCACAAAGCTCTGGGCGGTAGCCGCGGCTGCCGGCGCAAAGACGAAGCGAAGATCGCCCGGCGCGAGCAGGGCGAAGAGAACCACAAGAGTTATCACGACTGCCGCAAGTTCGTGATGGAAAGCGAAGCGCATTTTCGTCATGGTCTGCTCCTTACCGTTGTCGTATCAGAATTCTGGCGAGACCTTCCGCCGGTGAAATACACTGGTCGCTTGCGCGACACAAAAGTTTGAACCAACCTTTTGTCGCTGACTGGCCTCGCCATGAGTCACGAAGTTTTTTTGCTCACTTCATCCCTCACTCTGATAACGCGACAGAACAGACGTTTACCTGCCATCATGCGGAATGCGGAATGCCTTGTTAATCGGCATTCCGCAATTCTCTGGCCCGCCAAGCACGAATCATTTACGTTTGGAAGGCTTTTGCTATACTCCGAACGTTTTTACATGCTTGTGGCAAATTAGTCGGGGAGTAACTGAGAATGAACTCGAATGAGATCACCCGATTGTTGTTGGCGTGGAGCGATGGAGATCGAGCGGCGTTGGAACGCCTGTTGCCTCTGGTAATGCCGGAATTACGCCATATAGCTAAAAGGTATATGAGGCAGGAAAAAAGCGGTCACACGCTACAGACCACCGCTTTGGTCAACGAGGCATTCATTAAACTGGTTGATCAGACTCAGGTTCACTGGCAAAACAGAGCGCATTTCTTTGCAATCGCTGCAAAATGTATGCGGCGGATTTTAATTGATTATGCGCGGACGCAACAGCGAGCTAAACGCGGCGGTAATGCTGAACATCTATCACTGACTGATGCTCCAATACTATCGTTCACCCAGTCTCAAGAACTGCTCGCTTTGGACGCTGCCTTAAACAATTTGGCTCAGACCGAAGAGCGTAAATATAAGGTTGTGGAGTTGCGCTACTTCGGGGGATATAGTGATGAAGAAATTGCGGAACTGCTAAATGTGTCCGTGCGTACGGTGGCGCGCGATTGGCATCTAGCGCGTTCTTGGTTGTATCGAGAAATCGGTTTTCAATCTAATTCGACCGAGGAGATGTAGGTACCAGATCAGTCAACTCACAAGCATTGAGTCATCCGCGTCATATCGTGGAGTGTGGACAGTCATCTACCCCATAGCAGAAGCTAGGGGCTTGTCCCTGCTAATCGGAGGTACTCGGTAGTGTTTCCAGCACAAACCTTGAAACAACCTCAAACGCGAGACTCTCGGCTATGCCAGGCAAGGTCATGCCCGTTAAACCTTGAAGC
>JBPCIP010000104.1:0-32122 GCA_051006195.1 Pyrinomonadaceae bacterium | reverse complement strand
CGAAAGTTTTCTCGTCACTACCTCCTGTATTCAGTTCTCAAAGAGCATTGAAACTGTTGCTCTCTTCGGGAGAGTGCCTTAACTCTTTGCTCGAATTATACCACGAAAGGAGCGGGGAAAACCTGACTGAAGTCTTCAGCTAAAGCTGAGGGTTTCAACCCTCCCCGATGGGGACAATGAGTTTTTGTCTTTCACTGAATTTCTAATCTCCGGCCTCTATGTTGCCGCGTTTCGTTCGATAGCTAGTAGTGCGCTCGCGGAAGCGACGAGTTCAGGCTCTTCTGTCTCCCCGGTCGGGAGCGTTACAGCGACAAGTTGCGGTTCGTCTGTCCGCTGCGCGCTGAATTCGAGTTGCTGTTCGATGAGAGCGAGGATTCGTTCGGGCGACTCGTCGCCGAGGGCGAGCCGTTTGGCTTCGAGAACAAGGGCGGCCATCTCGTGCGCGCGGGCGCGAAAACGGATGTCGCGCGTAATCAAGTCTTCGATGATGCGGCGTTCGCGCACCTGCCGGGAGGCATCCGAGTCGAGTCCGGCGGCGACGGCGTATTCGACGGGCACGCTCCGATTGCTGATCATGATGTGGAGCGCGCCGGTCAACGCCCGCGCCTCTTCGCGCAGGCGCGAGATGTCGAGCAGCGAGTTTTTGAAGCCGAGATGACCGCGCAAATTGATCTCGATGATGGGGGCGAGCGCGTCCCGTCGCGCGTCGTCGGGTGGTCGCGCTTCGCGGCGGACAATTTCCAACACTCCCTCATGCACGGCTTCGGCATCGGGCACGCCGGAGACATCGAAGTTGAGACGTTGAAACGGTCGCTGCGTGTAGTCGCGCGAGTGGTGCGCGGTGATCCGGTGCGCTTCGTCAACTTCGACGAGGTAGAGGCCGCGCTCTTCCTTGTACTCGTCGATGGTGCAGGCTTCGAGCGAACCGGGATTGAAAGCCCAGTCTTCGATCTCGAACCGCTTGTGCGTGTGGCCGAGGGCGACGTAATCGACGAGCGTGCGCAGTTCCTTCATCCGCGCGATGGAGAGCGCAGGGATGTTCGGGCGGTTGAGTTGGCCTTCCACATCCGTGTGCAGCATCAGAATATTGAACATGTTTTCGCCGCGCGTGCGCCGCAGGGCATCGGTGAGCAACGGGATGGCGGCGTTTGTGGAAGTTCCGAACCAGTGCGTCCCGAAGATGCGTGCGCCCGCGATGTCGATATACGAACCGCTGCGCTCCGCTTCGTTCCACGGGACGAGGTTGAACCCGTCGCGCGTGTCCGGCTCAAGCAATCGCAGAAAACCCCACTGCGAGAGCGAGCGCATCCAACTGAAACGGTTGACGGCATCCGATTCGTGCTGGTCGTGATTGCCTTCGATGGCGACGACGGGGATGCCCGCCTCCTGCAACATCTGGAGGCCGATGATGGCATGGTTCATCGCCTGCGGGTCAACTTTGCGCGAATTGAAGAAGTCGCCGCAGATGAGCACGAAGTCAACTTCGTTTGGCAGCGCATGGCGCACGATGGCGTCGCTCCACGCGCGGAAGAAATCAGCCGTGCGCTCCTCCACGTTGTAGCGGCGGCAACCGAGATGGATGTCTGCGAGATGAAGAAATTTCATAATAACCACAGCGAACTCTTTCGTGTGACTATTATACGACAGAAAACAGCAGAGGTCAGAGGCTGGAGGTCAGAGGTCAGTAAAAGCCGGAAACTGCTCCTCACTGGCCTCTGACCTGTGACCTCTGACTTCAAAAAAAGATGAAGCCCCCGCGACTCTGGGAATGAGTCAATTTTGGAAGCGGGGGCTTCGGCTCCGGGCGGCGGCAGAAGGGATGCCGTTAATTGCGCGGAGCGTCACGGTCTCTCGTGTAAGGGGACGAGAGCCGAACTCGGTAACTCGCAAAGAACTTACCCGGCGCGGCGACGTTGGGGGCGTGCCGCCGCGCTGCAACGGTGAGGACAGAATTAGTTTTTTTCCTTGTCTTGCGCCCAGCCACCGCGCGACTGTTGCGAGGCCGAGGCGGCATCGCACATGATTTTGCCGAGCGCGTTGATAGCCGGGCGGGCACCGCTCTCAGTGAGTTTCTTGCGCGACAATTGCAGCAACGCCTCTCGCACTTCTGCCGGCGTCAATTCCTGTTCGCGTATTGTTTCCGTCGTCTGTATTACTGCTTTCAACAAAATTCATCACCTACCTATCTACTTATGCGCGGAAGGCGCATTCTATTTCACGAAATTCGCTAAATCCCGTCGTGCCGTGCGGCGAGCGTCGAATGACGCACGGTCGTGAGCAACTGTTCGACATCAAGCGGCTTGCTTAAAAAACCGTCTGCGCCCTGCCGGAAACAGGCTTTCTTCGTTTCAATGCTCTCTTCAGAACTCACCACGTAGACCTTCGAGTCCGGACAGAGTTCCTTAATGTAATCGAGGATGCGCAGGCCGACTTCGGGCGAATCGAGCACGGGCGGCAGGTGCAGATCGAGGATCGAGATGGTCGGCTCGAAGTGCGCCGCGTGGCGCAGGGCGGAACCGAGATCGCTGGCCGTCACCACCTCATACTCGTCGCACAACGTCCAGAAAAGTTGTTGCCTGATGGCTGTGTCGTCGTCAACGATTAAAAGTTTCGGTTTCATCTTCCCCTACTTCCTGCCTTCCATCTCAACCTTCGTCGCAACCTATGTGCCACAAGGCAGACAGCCCACAAACAGACCATTCGCCCCGCAAGAATGCGCTGCTCATCAACCGGCCAGGATTGAAAGTGTGAACTACAGTGGACAAGAGAACTGATAGGTGTAGACAAGAGCAGACAGGGGAGTGCGGATTTCGGAATGCGGATTGAAAAAGCAACTCACTCAATCCACTTCCGAAGTCCACTATTGTTATGTCGTAATTTCCAGCTCGCTGAGCAAGCGGTGGAAGTAAGAGCGACTGATGCCGAGGCGTTTGGCGGCGGCGGCCTTGTTGCCGCCTTCGGTCTGCATGGCGCTGATCAGCAAGCGGCGGCGCAGGGCGATGACCGCGCCTTCGAGCGTGGCTTCGTCGCCGCTTTCGCCGTCGGCGGCGAGCGTCGTTTCGGGACGGAGATGGAGCATTCGGTCGGGCAGAAACTCCGTGCCGAGTTGTGCGCCGGTGGTCAGGACGACCAGACGCTCCATCAAATTTTCGAGCTCGCGGACGTTGCCCGGCCAGTCGTATTCCTGCAAAGCTTCGACGAGCGCGGGGTCGAGGGCGGCGGGCGGACGATTGTGTTTTTCGGCGGCCTTCGCTGCGAAGTGCGCCGCGAGGATGGGGATGTCGTCGCGCCGCTCGCGAACAGAGGGAAGTTGCAGAGGCACGACGTTGAGACGATAAAAGAGATCGCGGCGAAAGCGTCCGGCGGCAACTTCCTGTTCGAGGTCGCGGTTGCTGGCCGCGATCAAGCGAATGTCAACCGTGATCGTCTTGGTGCTGCCCAGACGCTCGAAGGCGCGTTCCTGCAAGACCCGCAACAGTTTCACCTGCACGGCCTGCGTGAGTTCGCCGATTTCGTCGAGGAAGAGCGTGCCGCCGTCGGCCAACTCGAAGCGTCCCTTCCTGGCCTGCGTCGCGCCTGTGAACGCGCCGCGCTCGTGGCCGAACAGTTCCGACTCGATCAGGGATTCGGGCAGGGCCGCGCAACTGACCGCGATGAAGGGACGTTCTGAGCGCGGGCTCTCTTCATGGACGGCGCAGGCGAGCATCTCCTTGCCCGTGCCGTTTTCGCCCGTGATGAGCACGGTCGCGCTGGTGTCGGCGACGGCGCGAGCCTGTTTGAGAATGCGTTGGAGGGCGGGCGAACTGCCGAGCAGCCGCCCGAAGCCGCGAAACGTGCCGAGCGAGGCGCGCAGTTTCAAGTTCTCTTCTTCAAGATGCCGCACGCGCGCCGCCTGCCGGATGATGTGTGAAACTTCATCTTCGCTGAAAGGTTTCTCGAAGAAGCCGTAGGCGCCGCAACGAATGGCTTCAAGGGCGATCTGTCGTGAGTTGCTGCCGGTGATGACGACAACGGGAATGCTCGGTCGCGCGGCGCGGGCCGCTTCGATGATGGCGAGACCTTCGCTGATGCCCTCCAAATCCGGCGGCAGGTGCAGGTCGCACAGCACAACATGCACTTGTTCGCGATCTAACTGCGCGAGAGCCGCCGCGCGAGAGTCGGCTTCGAGCACGCGATATTCGGTGTTCAGCGCCCAGCACAGTTGACGCCGCAACATCAGGTCGTCGTCAACAATCAGCACCGTCGCTTTATCCTGCGTGTGTACGCTCATCAGTTTTTGCCCGCGTGCGAAGTGGTGCGAGACGGTGGCCCTGGTTCGCGACGCGCGCCGACGCATGCGGGAGAATCTCTGCCATCGTCAGGTTGGTTGATCTCGCGAAAGCGATAGGGACTTTTCTCAACGGCTGGCCGCGCCCGTCTTAGTGGTCGTCTACTCCGGGACCAGCTTTGTCAGATGACCGCGCGTGCGCTGCCAAGATCGGGACGGATGGTAGCACGACGCGAAAGCGCGTGCCAGAGCCTAATTTCGATTCGACATCAAGCCGCCCGCCGTGGGCCTCGACGATCTCGCGGCAGGTATAAAGTCCCAGCCCGATGCCGCGTTTCTTGGTGGTGGCGAAAGCGCGGAAGAGCCGCGTCCGGATAAACTCTTCGCTGATCCCCGGCCCCGTATCGGCGACGCTGAAGAAGACCAGACTTTCGCTCTCCTGCCCGGCGGCGATGGTGAGCAGACCGCCCTGTGCGCCCATCGCTTCGAGCGCGTTGACAAGCAAATTTTCGATGACGCGCTCAATTCGCTCCACGTCCACCGGAGCGACGAGCGACTCCGGCAGTTCCGTCTTGATCTCATAATAAGACGCGGCGGGAGCGGCGGTCGTCGCCAACACGCGTTTGAGTACGGGAATGAGATCAACCGGGCGCGGCGCGCGATGATACTCGCCGCTCAGAGATTTCACCGGCTCGCTCAAACGCGCGACGAGGCCGCCCAGTTTCTCCGTCGCCTCCCGCAGCGATGAGATGGCGTCTTCGCGAAACTCCGCGCGATGAAACTGCCGCTCCATGTTCGTGACGAGCATGGAGAGTCCCATGATCGCATTCTTGAGATCATGCGTGAGCATCGCGGAGAGACGCACGAACGATTGAAACTGCCGCGTCTCGGCCTCGTGCGCGATCAATTCGCGCAAGCGGTCGCTCATCCGGTTGAAGCCTTCGGCGAGCGAGCGCGTTTCGTCTTCCGCGTGCAAATCGAGGCGTTGGTTGAGGTCGCCCGTGGTGGCGATGGCCGTCGCCGCCGCAGTGACGCGCTTGATGCGGCGCGTGGCGCGGGTGGCGATGACGAAGAGCAGCAATGTGGCCGCGAGCGCAAACGACAGGGAGAGACCGAGCACGATCAGCCCGGTGCGGCGCAGGCCGGCGACGGCGCGCGTGAAATTTCCGGCGACGGCCACCGAGAGATTGAGCCCGTCGAGCGCTTGATAGGAAGCCAGCCACCGCATGCCGTCCGCCGGGGCGCGATAAAAAATCGTCCCGCTCCTGCCCGCCTGCATCTCCCGCGCGACGCCCACGAAGTAAGGCATCGCCACGTTGACGGGTTGATACTTGAGCGCGTCGTTGGAGTGGTAGATGATCTGCCCCGCCCCGTCTAAAGCGATCAGGAGGCGCGCTGCCGGTTGCGCCGCGTTGCCCGCATGTGCGCCAGCGGCGGAAGCAGAATTCGCGCCCGCGTTCGGCCTATTTCCGGCTTCCTGCAAGAGCGCGTCCAGTTTCAACTCGGCGACTATTGCGGCGCGCGGACGGCGTTCGGTTTCGGAGGAGAAGACGGGCATGGTGTAGACGAGGCACGCCGTGCCGGTCGAAGTCCGGGTAACGGGCGAGCGCCACGGCTTCGGCTCGAAGGCTGCCCAGACGCGCTCATCAGGCCGGGGTTGGCCGGGCAAGAGATCGCCCGTCTTCACCCGCGGCGTCTCGTTGCTGCCTGCGGCGGCGGGCGGCTCGAAACGAGTGGGCGCGCGTCCCGGCTCCGCGCTCACCAACGTGATGGCGGAGTAGCGCTCTTGATTGAGCGAGATAAAGTCGCCGATAGCTGCCCGCGCTCCTTCAGACGAAGCCGCGGACGCGCCCGTCGCGCTCGCATCGTTCCTCGTGGCGAATGCAGACGGCGGCACATCGCTCTGCACGTCATCACGAAGCGCACTGCTCTGCGCCAGATGAGTTAAGCCGAGTTCGCGCTCACGCAAAGCGTCTTTGACATTCTGTGCGATGCGCACCGTCTCCGACTCGACATCTTCGCGCACCATCTCTTCGATTCGCTTGACGCTCTGACGATAAAAAACGACGCCGAGCAGCACCGGCACGAGGCTTCCGGCGATCACCACGAGTAAAAGTTTGGTGCGGAGATTCACGGTAGGATTTTGCGCGGCGCGAGACGCAAAGGTGCGGTTAAGATTTTGTGATTAAGATTTTCAGGCCGCTCCCGTCTGCCCCGTTTCGTACTCTGCTCGGGTGATGGCGAAACGGATCACGCGTTCTTCCGAACCGTCGCCGATGAAACGAAAATTATTCTTCTCCAGCACGCGGATCGAGGGGAGCAATTCGGGGTAAGTCTCCGCGATGACGCGCGCGACCTGCGGCTGTGAGAAAGCCCGGCGCAGGAGCGCACCCGCCGCCTCCGTCGCATAGCCCGCGCGCTGATATTCCGGCAGCATCGAATAACCGATCTCGACCGTCCCATCCGCCGTCGGCTGCCCCTTGAAGCCAATGCCGCCGATGGCCGTGCGTTCTGCCGGCGCGTCGCCCGCGGGCAAAACGATGAAGTAGAACGTCCAGCCGCCCGCCTCCGGCTGCTCCTCCAGATACTTCGCCAGGTAATTCATGGCATCCTGATCGATGAGCGGCGGCGGCCAATTTTCGGGCACGCGTGCCCCCAACGCGCGACTCAACACTTCCCGGTCGTCCACCCGCGCGCGGAACAATTCAGTGGTTCCCGCGATCAACTCCAGACGCTTTGTTGTGAGCATAAAATTTTCCATAAGCAACGATAATTAGAGCATCAACTTTCAATTCACGCGCCGACGCCCGAACCCGGCGAGGAGCGGCGCGAGGCGTGCGATGATGAGCGGGTGCGATGCTGCGTTGGCGGCGACGAGGCCGTTGCGATTTTGCACGTCCACTGTGTTGTACGAAAGCGGCTCGCCCCAGAGGTCGGTTAAAAGTCCTCCGGCTTCGCGCAAAATCGCTTCGGGCGCGCAACTGTCCCACTGCTTCGTGCGGGGCGAGAGATGCACATAGAGATCGCACTGTCGTTCGGCGATCAAACCCGTCTTGATGCCGACCGACCCGCGCCTGATCTCTTCCGTCACGCCGAGCGCGCCGACCACCGCATCCATGCGCGGGCTGCGATGATCGCGACTCGCGGCCAGGCGCATCCGCGCGAAGGTTGTTTCGACGGAGACCCACAAAGGTTCGGGCGGCGTCTCCAGCCTCACGACCCACGCGCCCGCGCCGCGCGCCGCATATTGAAGCACGTCCGGCACAGGCTGATAGACGACGCCGAGCACGCTCTCGCCGTCTTCGACGAGGCCGATCTGCACGGCGAAATCTCCGTTGCCCGCGATGAAGCCTTTCGTGCCGTCGAGCGGGTCGACCATCCACACGCGGCTCAGATTCAAGCGGCGCACCGTATCGAGCGTCTCTTCCGACAACAACCCGTCGGCGGGAAACTCTGTTTGCAACCCGCTCACGATCACATCGTTGGCCGCGTGGTCGGCCTGCGTTACGGGGTCTTCGTTCTCGCTCTTATGAACGATCCGCAACGGCCCGCCGTAGTGTGCGAGCGCAGCCGCGCCCGCCGAGCGCGCCAGCGAGATCGCCACGCGCAGTTCGCGTTCGTAAAGACTGCCGCCCGCAATTTCAACTTGTCCTTGCTTCGTCATTGACTCTCACACTAACCGGAGAAGAACATTTCACGAGAAAGGCGCAAAGAAAAACCCCGACACCTTAGAAGCGCGCTATCACTTTATGTCTTTCTCTGCGCCTCCAGCGTGAGTTTATGCTTTTTCATCCGCTTTCATCGACCATGACAGAGCGCGCGGCCTCGCGGATGATCTCAAGCGCAGCGTCGATATCGCGGCGCGTCGTGCGAAAGTTGACGATGCAGGCGCGCAGGGCGAAGCGACCGCGCAAATTTGCGTTCGAGACGTAGGCGCGTCCCCCGCGTTGCACTGCGCGCATGACGCGCTCGTTCAGTTGGTCCAACTCCGCGTCGAGCCGCGCGCGTGCCGCTTCGTCCGTGTGCGCCAGCGCGCCGCTCATCTCCGGCGGCACATAACGAAAACAGCAGATGCTCAACGCGACGGGCGCGAGCAGTTCAAAATCTTCAGCCGCTTCGACCGCTGCCCCGAAGTAGGCGGCGAGCGCGTTGTCTTCCGCGATGGCGGCGGCGACGCGCTCCGTGCCGTAGTAGCGCAGCATCATCCAGATTTTGAGCGCGCGGAAACGGCGCGACAACTCCATCCCGTAATCGAAGAACGCGAAGGACTCCGTCTCCGTCTCCGCAAAAATTTTGATGTAATCGGCTTCGCCGTCGCCCGTCCATGCCGCCCGCGCCCGCAGTAGATCGCGAAAGAGCAAACAGCCGCAATCGACCGGCGCATAAAGCCACTTGTGCGGATCGAGGGCGACAGAATCGGCCTCTTCGATGCCCGCGAAGCGCGCCCGCTTCGTCGCGTCGAGCGCGGCGAACGCGCCATATGCGCCATCGACGTGAAACCATAGATCGTGTTCGCGTGCGACGCGCGCCACTTCCGCGAGCGGATCGATTGCGCCCGTGTTGACTGTGCCCGCGTTCGCCGCCACGCAGCACGGCTCCAAGCCTTCCCGCACATCGCGCTCGATGCTTTCGCGCAGACGCTCTACCTTTATCCGAAAGTTTTCATCCGTCTCGATGATGCGCACCTGCTCGCGCCCGCAGCCCAAAATGTCCCAAGCCTTGACGAGCGACAGGTGCGCCTGATCGGAAACATAGAGCATCATCCGTCGCGGCGCACCCCACAAGCCTTTTTGCGAAACATCATGGTCGCGCATCGCCGCCGCGGCGTCGCCATGATCATACTTTGCGCGTGACTTCGTGCGTTGCGCGACATAAAGCGCGTTGAGGTTCGCCATCGAACCGCCGCTCGTCAGCAGACCGCCCGCGCCTTCCGCGTAGTTGATCATCAATGCCAGCCAGCCGACGACTGTTTGTTCGATGTGCGTTGCCGCCGGAGCGGAACGCCACGCCGGAACGTTTTGATTGAGCGCGGAAGCGATGAGGTCGGCGAACGCGCCGATGGGCGTGGCGGGCGAGGCGACGTAGCCGAAGAAGCGCGGGTGCCCGTTGTGGCGGCTGCCCGCGAAGAGGCGGCGGCAATCATCGAACAATTGATCGAGCGAATCGCCTGCGACGGGCAGCGGCGCACAGAACTGCGCTGCCAACTCTTCCGCCGCAGTTTGTGTGAGGATCGGCAACTCATGGACGCTCTGGAAATACTGCGTCACCAATTCGACGGCACGCGCAGCGAGTTCCCTGAGCGCCTCATCCGTGACATCGAGCGACGAAGCGCGTGTGTCGTCGTCCGGCGCGGTAGCGACGCGCAGTCTGTCGGTTTCAGTCTCGCTGTTAATCTCGCTCATCTCACCGCCTGCTTTCGTCTAGAAGTGCAAACCCTATCACACTGTTTTCATTCAATAAAACACTCTTGCCGCGACTCATCCGCAACGCTTATAGTCTTATCCATCAAACATGTACCACAACACTTTTTCACGGGGAGACGTATGCCATGACACAAGATCACGATTCGCTCGCGTCGCCGGACGCGAAGCCGGCAACGAAGGTTTCGCGCCGCAAGTTTTTAGCCACAACCGGGGCGGGACTGGCGACCGCAGCTACGGTTACGACTGCTGCACAACGCGAACCGACTTTATCCCGCCCGCCGCAAGCCAAACTGAACGGCTCGATGGTTGAGATTAAAAGAGACGGCATGACGCTTCCCGCTTATCTTTCGCGTCCGTCCAATAATAAGAAAGCGCCCGCCGTGCTCGTCATCCACGAAGTCTTCGGATTGAACCGTCACATCAAAACCATCGCCGACCGCATCGCGCGTGAAGGCTACGTCGCCATAGCTCCAAACTTTTTCGCCCGCGCGAATGAAGCACCACCCGAAGATTCGACGGACATTCAGGCATTGCGTAAAGCTGCCGCGAGCATTCCGCCCGAAGCCGCAAATCGCGACATGCAGGCCGCACTCGATTTTCTCAAACCGGATAAAGGCGTGCGCCCGCGTTTCGCCTCCGTCGGTTTCTGCATGGGCGGCGGCTTCTCTTACCGGCTCGCGGCCTACACGAAAGACCTCGCAGGCGCGGTCATCTTCTACGGGCGCACGCCCGTGGAACTCGTGCCGCAAGTCAACTGCCCACTCCTCGCCAACTTCGGCGAACTCGACAACGGCATCAAGCCGGCCCAGGTGAAAGAATGGGTTGACGCGCTCACGAAGGCCGGCAAGAGCGTCGATGCCAAAATCTATCCGGGCGCGGGTCACGGCTTCTTCAACGATACGCGCGCCCAAGCCTATAACGCGACCGCCGCCGCCGATGCATGGCAACGCACTCTCAGGTTCTTCCGCGAAAAACTGGATAAGAAGTGATTAGGTGATGAGTGATGAGTGATGAGTAAAAGACAAATGCTTTTGTTTTGACTCATCACTCATCACTCATCACTTTCAAACCGGAGGTTTGAAGAAATGTCCATCACAGGTCACGCCACGATTGAAGGGACAACGCGCTACCGGGAGCGGCTGCGGGAGAAGACCGCCACGAATCATTTCCGGCTCGAACAAAATCTCTGGCTTTCTTCCCTGGGCATCGGCACATATCTCGGAGGGCCGGATGCGGAGACTGACGCGCGCTACACGGAGGCCGTTTCCGCCGTCGTCGAACTCGGCGCGAACGTCATTGACACGGCGGCCAACTATCGTTTTCAACGCAGCGAGCGAGCCATCGGCGCGGCCTTGCAAAATTTGATTGAGAGCAACGTTTTCGCGCGCGATGAGATCGTGGTCTGCACGAAGGGCGGCTACCTGCCGTTCGACGGCGGGCCGCCCGCCGGGCAGGAAGGCGTGCGCCGCTACGTCGAAGAGACGTTTGTGAAAACGGGTGTCGCGGAACTATCCGACATCGCGGCGGGCAGCCATTGCATGACACCGAAGTATCTGGCGCACCAGATCGATCAATCGCTCGGTAATCTGCAACTCACGACGATTGACGTGTACTACATCCACAATCCCGAAACGCAACTCGGCGTCGTCTCGCGCGCGGAGTTCGAGACGCGCCTCAGCGCCGCCTTCGCGGAATTGGAACGAAGCGTCGCCGCCGGACAGATCAAGTGCTACGGCGTGGCGACGTGGAACGGCTTCCGCGTCGCGTCGGATGCGCGCGGGTATCATTCGCTCGAACGCATGGTTGAACTGGCGCGCGAAGCCGGAGGCGACGAACATCATTTCCGCTTCATTCAACTTCCCTTCAACCTCGCGATGCCCGAAGCCCTGACCGTCGCGAATCAACCTTTTCAAGGCGCGCAAGTCTCCCTGCTGGAAGCGGCACGCGCACTTCAGGTAACGGTGGTCGCGAGCGCGTCGCTCTTACAGGGTAAGGCGGCGCGCGGTCTCTCAACGGAGATACGCGAACCGCTCGGCTCGCTCTCGACCGACGCGCTCACGGCGATTCAATTCGTCCGCTCCACGCCCGGCATCACCACCGCCCTCGTCGGCATGAGCCGCCGCGCACACGTCGAAGAAAATCTCCAACTCGCGCGCCTCGACCCCGTGCGCCCCGATCAATACCAACAGTTGTTCGCGGCGAGCGATGAATGAATTGGCGCAGAGTTGATGCGCGAATCGTGAACTTTTAAGGAGAAGCAACATGTCGCAGCAAGAGATGCAATCATTCGCCGAGTTCTGGCCTTACTACCTCGCCGAACACAGCCACAAGGGGACGCGTCTGCTGCACGCGGCGGGCACCATCACGAGCACGACCTTGGCCGTCGCCCTCATCGCCAGCAATCGCCGGCGTTGGCTGCCCGTCGCTTTATTGACCGGATACGCGGCGGCGTGGGTCGGCCATTTCTTCATCGAACACAACCGCCCCGCCACCTTCAAACATCCGCTCTGGTCCTTCGCCGCCGATTACAAAATGGTCGCGCTGATGCTCGCGGGGAAACTAAGGGATGAGGGATGAACTTAAGGGATGAGGGATGAGGGATGAAAGTAAAACATTCAAGAGATTGAATGCTTTCTTAATTCATCCCTCATCCCTCATCCCTCATCCCTTATCTTGCCGGTGGCGACGGGATGCGCGCGGCCTCTTCGGGCGTGCGGGCGCGGCGGCGGGCGAGTTCGAGTTTGAGACTCTCTTCGCCGCGCCGCATGGCGTATTGATGGTTTGAAGCCAGGAGCGGCCTGAGCAGGAGCGAGAGGGCGCGCACCACAGGCTTGCGGGCGCGCACCTTCCAATCGTAAGTGATGTCAACGAACAGCCCGTTTTGGGTGAACGTCCAGATGCCGCGCCCCTGCAAGTCGCCGATGGCTTCGAGCGTGAAGCCGTGGGGCGGGCGCGACTCCTTCACGCGAAACTGCCAGCGCAAACTGTAAGGCAGATAACCCTTCGTGTGCAGGCCGACCAATTTGCCGATCCCTTCGGCGTCGCCCTCTTCCAACACCCGCACGTCCAGATAAGTCGCCGGCCACCAGCGCCGCAAACTCTCCACGTCCTTGAGCACATCCCAGACTTCCTCGCACGTCCCTTCGACGCGCCAGCGGGAGATGAAATGATAATCGGAAATCGACATTGAAAAATTTCTCTTCGTCTGCACCGTTCAATTGATCGCTTCCTCAACTCCCCTCTGCCTTCGCTCCGCGTTGTTTCTGTTGATAGAGAAAGGAGACGGCAAGCAGGATCACGCCGAGGACGAGGAACGAGATGATGCGATAAAACTGTTCGAGCGCGGCCAAATCGAGGAAAAAGACTTTGAGGGTTGTGACCGTCAACAGGGCGAGCGCCATGAGGCGCAGCAGGCGTTGGCCGCGCGCGTGGCCGTAGAGCAGCAGCGCGCCGCCGTAGAGCGTCCACACGATGGAGAGCGAAAGTCCCTGCGCGAGCCGGAGCTGGCGCGTGTCACGTTCGGCGAGCACGCCCGCCTGAATGAGTTTTTCAAAGTAGCCGGTGGCTTCCAGACTGAGCGCGGCGAGCGCGTAGAAGTTCGCCGCGATGATGATCGCCGTGAGCACGATGCGCCGCTCCCTTTCGTCGATCTTGTCGGCTTGCGCGTAGAGGCGCGAGGCATACCAGAGCGCGACGACGAAGGCGACGAAGGCGGCGAAGGTTTGATTCAGGAGCGGCAGATGCCACGCGGCGTTGTAGAAGGCCGCGTCGGCGGAGAGGATTTTCGCGCCCGTCACGGCGAGCCACGCGAGCGCGGCGTAGCGGAGCACGGGGAGACGCCGCTTCGTTCCCACCACTAAAGCCGCCGCCGCGTAGAACGTCCACAGCACGGTCAGAGTAAATTGACGCGCGTTGTCAATCGCCATCATCGCGGCATAATTCTCTCCATCAACCAGCATCAGACGCGCATTGAAATAGTCGTTGGCGTCCGTGCTCAAAAGCGTTAAAGCCAGGACGTTCGCAGCGAGGATGAGAACGGCGCTGATGAGGTCGCGTTCGTTGCGATCTACCTCGCCGCCGTCGCGCCGGTAGAGCCAGACCGCTCCGGCCATCGCGGCGACGAGCGCGGCGCAGGAAGCGGCGCGGCGGTTGAGGAGCGGGATGAACGTTTCGTTCGCGCGATAAGTGAACTCCAGCAGGTCGGTGTTGAACCAGTGGAGGAGGGCGAAGGCGAAGACCGGGAGCGCGGCATAGCGCGGTGCGCTTGAACGGGCGCGAAGGCCGATCCACGTCAGCATCAAGCCTTCCATCGCCCAGACCATCGTGACCCAGTGCTGATCGAGTTGGATGGCGACGGCGAGCGTGAAAAAAGTGACGGCTGCGCCGATGTAACTCAGAGAGAGCAGCAGATCGGCGCGGTGGCGTTGATAAGTGAAATAGAAGAGCAGCACGTAGAAGGCCGACCACAGGAGCGCGAACGAACCGAGGATGGGATGATGATTGGGCTCCAACAACGCATAGCTCGAAGCGAAGTAAAGCGTGGCGTTCGTGATGATGAGCGAGATGTCGAACCACCCGGCGGGGCGCAATTTGATGACGTTGTAGATGACGCCGAGCGCATTGAACATCAAAAAGAAGAGCGTCAGGAAAAGAAGCGTCGGCCAGAGTTTCGTCTGGTCGTACCATTCGAGATACCAACCGGCGAACATCAGGACGGTGGCGGCGAAGGCCATGTGGTTGAGGCTGCGCCAGCGTTTGAAGTAGGCGAGCGCGAGGACGCCGGAGTTCAGGAGCGCGATGTAGCTGAAGAGTCCGAGTTGGTTATCCACGCCGGTGGAGAGCAGCACGGGCGTCATAAAGCCGCCGATCAAACCGAGCACGGCGATGGCATAGGCGTGATAGCGCGCCGCGAGCAGCACGGCACACATCGTCACGGCGACCATCAAGGCGAACGCGGGAATGACGCCGATCAGATCGTAAAAGACACGCGCGGCGTAGACGGTGAGATAGAGGATGAGGATGCCGCCGCCCGACAGCACGTAAGCGTAACTTTTGTAACCGCGCGCGCGCAGGCGTTCCGCGAAAAAGAGGATGCCGATTCCTGCCGCGCCGCCGAACAGCACGCGCCCGCGCGCCCCGATCCATTCGTTCTCAAAAGCGACTTTGAGAAAGAACCCGACGCCGATGGTGGCCGCGATGATGCCGAGCCAGGTGAAGAGACTCCCGCCGATCAATTGTTCCAAATCGCGGCGTGCGGGCAAGATGCCGGCTGCCGTTTCCCTCTCAGGTGCGTCTGCGGCGGCACGCTTCGCTTCTTCCGCGCGCGGCGGCGCGGCGAAAGGCGTAGCAGCGGCGGCGGGCGCATCGTCGCGGTTGCCAGTCGCGCGCTCGCCGTGGCGACTCTCGGTCGCGTGTGTCGCGCGTGGTTCTTCCGGTGCGCCCGTCGAAGCATTAGTGGCGACAGCGGCGGCGGGCGCGGCTCCCTGTTTGAACGGGCGCGGCTGGCTCAGATCGTCTGCCAGACCGAAATGCCGCTCGATGGCGCGCAGCCGCGCCGACTGTTCGCCAAAGGCGCGTTCGAGTTGTTCGAGCCGCGCGAGGACGTGGCCGCTGGTGTCGGCGGCGCGGTCGCCCGTCGCGTGCGCGTGTTCGTCTTCTGGCATAAAAGTCTTGTCGGCGGCAAAGGACGGATGCGGGCTTCGCAGCAATTGCACCTCCCACCGCCAGATCAATTGGGTCGCTGTCGCGTCAGATTGTATTACGGGTCGGTGCGCCCGGCATCATCGCGGCGGCAGCTTCTTCGCCGAGCGCGATCATCTCTTCGCGCAGACGCTTGCGTTCGACCAGCAGTTCTTTAAAGAACCAGCGACGCGTCAGGTAGAAGCGGATCGCGCGTGCGCCACCGATGAAGTTGTCGAGTTTTTCAGAGAACAGCAGCGCGACATAAGCGGAGAGCGGCCCGATGAAGAGACCGAAGAAGATGCCCGGCCAGCCCAACAGACAACAGAAGAGCGCGGCTAAACCCGCCCACGTCAGCGGGAACAAAAACATCGCAGCGATGAGTTTGATGGTGGAAACGATGTCGTCGCTGCGGCGCGCGACCGCAGTCGAGATGAAGCCCGCGAGTTTGTAAGCCGGGTAATGCACAAGGATGCCGAAAACGGCGAGCGGAAACCAGTAGAAGACGGGCACGACGCGCGTGAGGAAATAGCGCGCGAGGCGAAGCGGCGAAGCTTTCGGCGCGGACAAATCTTCGAGGTCCACTCCGGCCTGCCGGAGTTCTTCTTCATAACGATGGAGGCGCGCTTCGAGATCGACGAGGCGTTCGGGCGAACGCTCGAAGTGGAAGGCGTAGCCCGCGAGGAACCGGCGTTGCAGTTCGACTTCGCGGGCGAGACTCTGCGCGTCCGGGGCATCCTCAGCAGTGTCGGCAGCCGCCGAGAAGACGCGTTCGGCGCGTTTGATGAAGTTGAGCGCCTGCTCGTGTTCGGCGTTTAAGGTCACGTCATGCAGAGCGCGCTCGATTTGGGCGGAGAGCGCACGCACGGCTTCGGCGGGCGGTTCGCCGTTCGCATCCAGCGCGACGAAGGGAACTTTCAGCGGTTCGCCGAAGCGCAGCAGCGCCGCGCTGCGAAAGGCCGTCTTGGAAGTGTAATAAAGACCGGCGGGGACGATCTTGAGATCGAGGCGCGCGTCTTCCGCCATGACGCCGAGCGCGATGCGCGCCGCGCCCGTCTTCACCGGGCGCAATTTCGTGTCGCTGTGCGAGACGCCTTCGGGACAGACGGCGAGCGTGCCGCCGCCCTTGAGCAACGAGCGGGCACACGCGAACGTTTCCTGATTGCGCGAGAGGTCTGCGCCTTCGTCCTGCCGCCGATAGATGGGGATCGCTTCGAGGGCGCGGGCGAGCCAGCCGATGACAGGCATCTTGAAGATCGGGGCTTTGGCGAGGAAGGAGACGCGGCGCGGCGCGCAGCACAAAATGAAGACCGGATCGACCAGCCCGTTCGGATGGTTGAGCACGAAGATGCACGCCCCCTCGCGCGGCACGCGCCGCAATCCGCTGACCTCGATGCGCCGGAAGAAGATGCGCAACGCGAGCGTCAGGATCGCCACTATCATTCGCCTGAACAAGTTCCCCACCTCCTTCGATGTTCCAGATCAGTTCTTATGAGAATGGTATAGAGGCAAAAAGATGAATTACGAAAACACACGAAGCAACGTCAAAGAATTTCGTGTTTTGTTTCGTGTCGTTTCGTGGTTCATTTCCGGGCTGTATCTCAATCTCATAAGTTTCGATTCAGCCGGAATGTGACGGCCTCGACCATTTCATCCGCCCGTTTGTCTCACGGGATAAATCGAAATATAGAACAAGCGCACGAGGCGCAGCTAGAGATTTGTGCGACTTGGCGAAGTGTCACAGGCTACGGGCGAGCCGCAGGAGTCCGGTCGGAATGAATTTCTTTTCCTGCGTTTGCAGCAGGCTTTCCACCATCGCTTTAAGAGATTTTTCCTGACTGCGTGTTAAACATCTCAAGTATTCCTCAACTCACCATCGATACGATTCGCTCAGGTCAATCGCGCAGGTGATGGCTGCCCCTTTACCAGTGCGATGATATTATAATCAAGCCTTCAGAATAATTGCTGATCTTGGGAGAATTTGTATGTCTGCTGCAACTCAACGCACTGTCCTTGTGGTCGAAGATGATGCTTCCACGCGTGACTTCTTTTGTTCGTTATTTCGCCAACATGCTTACACCGTGGTCGAGGCTCACAACGGCAAGGAGGGCATCTTGGCGGCGTCGCGCGCACATCCCGATTTGATCGTCATGGATTTGGCGATGCCGGAAATGGACGGAATAGAAACAGTGCGGCGCATCAAACAAGTTCCCAAACTGGCGGATATACCCGTTTTTGCCGTCAGCGCCTATGGCGTCGCCGCGGTCAAAGCAGATGCCATCGCTGCCGGATGCCGGGAGGTGTTTGATAAGCCGGTTGACATAGACCTTTTTTTGACCAGGATCGAAGAAGTTTTGCGCGCTGAATCGTCGCCCCGGACACCGCCGAAAGAGCAGAGAACACACTTATTCCCCAGAAGCGTAGAGCGCGTGCAGACCGCCATTCCAATAGATTGGGGAGTTACTGAAGCATGTCCTCATATCGGCACGATCACCAGCTTGAGCGTCAAGGGATGCCTCGTGCAAACCGACCACACCGAACCGCTTTACGATAAACCCATCTTTGTTCAGTTCAAACTGCCGCAACGCACATGGGTGTCCGTGCGCGGCGAAGTCCTCTACTATCTGAGGGGATCGGGGTTCGGGCTGGGGTTTAAGGAAATGAGTGACGAAAGTAAGGCGTTGATCGCCCTGCTGGTAGATCAACGCCGTCAAAGAAAACTCACGTCGCAAGAGCTGTAATTTTGGCGTTAATCATTCCGGTGCCGGCTGCCGGCTCTGCTTGAAGTGATTGATCAGGCCGTTGGTCGAAGAGTCGTGGGCAGTGATCTCGCCGTCGGCAAGCAACTCGGGGAGAATGGCCTTCGCGAGTTGCTTGCCGAGTTCGACGCCCCACTGGTCGAACGAATTGATGTTCCAGATGATGCCCTGCACAAAAATCTTGTGTTCGTAGAGGGCGATGAGAGAGCCGAGCGTGCGCGGCGTGAGACGCTGGAACATAATCGAGTTGGTCGGTTTGTTGCCGGCAAACTGCTTATGCGGCACGAGCTTTTCCAGCGCGTCGCCGCCCATTCCCGCCGCCACGAGTTCCGCGCGCACCTCCGCCTCGGACTTCCCTTTCATCAACGCCTCGGTCTGCGCGAAGAAGTTGGAGAGCAGGATGGCGTGGTGTTGTCCCTTGAGATTGTGCGTCTCGACGGGGGCGAGGAAGTCGCAGGGGATAAGTTTGGTTCCCTGGTGAATAAGTTGATAGAAGGCATGCTGTCCGTTCGTGCCCGGCTCGCCCCAGATGATCGGCCCCGTCGAGACGCCCACCGCCTCGCCGTCGCGGTTGATGCTCTTGCCGTTGCTCTCCATGTCGCCCTGCTGGAAGTAGGCGGGGAAGCGATGCAGGTACTGGTCGTAGGGCAGGATGGCGACGGTCTGCGCGCCGAAGAAATTGTTATACCAGATGCCGAGCAGCGCCATGATCATCGGCAGGTTCTCTTCGACCGGCGCAGTGCGGAAGTGTTCGTCCATCTCATGCGCGCCCTGCAACAGTTCCTCAAAGTTGTCCATGCCGATGTACAGAGCGATGGAGAGGCCGATGGCCGACCAGAGCGAGTAGCGCCCGCCGACCCAGTCCCAGAACTCGAACATGTTTTTCGTATCGATGCCGAACTTCCCGACCTCCGGCGCGTTGGTCGAGAGCGCGACGAAGTGTTTGGCGATGGCGGCCTCGTCCTTTGCCGCGCCGAGAAACCATTCGCGCGCCGAATGCGCGTTGGTGATGGTCTCCTGCGTGGTGAATGTCTTCGAGGCGACGATGAAGAGGGTCGTCTCCTGGTTCAGGTGCTTGACAATTTCGGCCAGGTGCGTGCCGTCGATATTGGAAACGAAGTGGACGCGCAGATCGGACTTGCCGTATGGCTTGAGCGCCTCGGTCGCCATTACGGGGCCGAGGTCCGAGCCGCCGATGCCGATGTTGACCACGTCCGTGATGGCCTTCCCCGTGTAGCCGGTCCATGCGCCGGTGCGGACGGCCTCCGTAAATTCCCGCATGTGGGCGAGCACGGCGTTGACCTGCGGCGTCACGTCCGTGCCGTCGACGATGATGGGGCGGTTCGCGCGGTTGCGCAACGCGATGTGAAGAACGGCGCGGTCTTCGGTGATATTGATCTTCTCCCCGGCGAACATGCGCTCGGTCCATTCTCGAATTTTCGCCTGCCCCGCGAGTTCAAAGAGCAGGCTCATGGTTTTTTCGCTGACGCGGTTTTTGGAATAGTCGAGCAGGATGTCTTTGAAGCGCGCCGAGAAACGATGGAAGCGCGCGGGGTCTTCCTCAAACATGTCGCGCATGTGGCGGGGGGCGATCTCTTCGTAGTGTGCCGCGAGTGCTTGCCAGGCCGGAAGTTGGTTCGGGGTGGTCATATGGTGACTCCTCTTTAGTTGTGGATGGAAGAGCAACCCGTCGCTCGCAAAGGGCTTGAGCGGGGGAGGGCAAAAGTTATCTCAAGAAATTCAAATAATCAATAGACATCCGGCGGCGGCCTCGTCATTGGCCTGCCATGACCTGAGCTATGCTTCGCACAAATTGGCACCTGTGGAGGGGCAGCCGATTTTGTCCCTGCCCCTGCCATCACTCATTATTGTTCGTGTGCCAATCTCATGTGGCTTGATTTTAGCGCGTGAGGAAATCTTTGACGAAGCGGCGCAGTTCGTCGAGCGATGAATCGGCGATCAGGTGGAAGACGCGCGGGGTGCAGGCGGCGGGCAGGCGTTGGGCGGTGAGCACGTCGGTGATGACGAACGCGCTTGAGGTCAAACCACGTTGCCAGCCGCGCTCGCGTGCGTCGCGAAAATTCAAGGCGGCGGGATCGACGCCGGCGGCGACGAGCACCGTGCGCGCCCAGCGCAAAAATTCCGGCCAGCGCGAAACGACCGCGATGAGCGCGTCCTCGCGAGGCCGCTCCGCGCCCGCCAGCGATTCCGGCACGGAGCGCGAATGCAGCACGATCAAGCGATTCGTGTCGGTGGGTAACTTAGCGCGCACGCGCTCCGCCTGACCGTAGAGCGCGACCGCCGCCGCGCCCGCCGTCAATTGCTCTCGCCCGCACTCTTCGATGCTCGTCCCGCGCACGCGAAAATCCGTCGCCGCTTCGATCTCGGCGACGAGAATCTCGCGCAGTTCCGCGTCCGGCTCGATGACGAGAAAGTGGTCGGGCGGTTGAAATTCGAGCCAGCGTCTGATGCCAGCTTGAATGTCGCCGAGCGAGTAGCCGCCGTCGCGAGCGCGTTGGAGGAAAGCGGAGATGAGTTGATCGAGTTCAAACTGCGCTTCGAGCGCGCGGTCTTTCGAGAACTCGCGCACGTAGACGCCGCTCCCCTTGCGCGACTCCAGCCAGCCGCGCCGTTCCAGTTCGGTGTAGGCCGCGCTGACGGTGTTGGCGTGAATCTGAAAGCGCCGCGCGAGTTCGCGCGTGCTCGGCAGGCGTTGCCCCGGCACGAGATCGCTGCTGACGACGCCGAGCATGATCTGCGTCGTCAACTGCTCGCGCAACGGCACTTCGCTATTTTTGGAGAGCCAGAGACGCATAAAGAAAAGGGATGAGGGCGAAGGAATGAGGGCGGAATAAGAAATAGCATCCTAGCGGTTGAAGCATTCCTTTCATCCCTCATCCCTATTTTTTCCGTCGCGACTTGATAGCTCCGGTTAGAGAGCCGATGAGGTTGGTCACTTTCGCGGCGACTCTGCCGGTCGTTTCGGCGACGGTCGTGATGAGAGTTTGATCAGCGGCTACTTTTGCCGTCGCCTTTCTTTGCACTGCCCTTCGCGCCGCCGCTCTTCTTCGCACCGGCGTTCTGGCCGGAGCCGCCGCCTTTGCCGCCCTTGTTCCCTTTCTTTGCGCTGCCGCCGCCACCTGCGCCGCGTCCGCCCGCCGCGCCCGATGCGCCGCGATTCTTGCCCGCTCCCTGCGCGACGCCGCCCGTGCCGCCTCGCTTCGCGCCGCCCAACGGGCTGCCCTTGCTGCCTGCCTTCGAGGGCAGTGCGTTTTTCTTGCCTCCGGTGTCGCGCTTCGGGCCGCTCTTTCCGGCTGCGCCCGTCTGAGCGACGCCTCCGGCCTTCTTGCCGCCGCCCGTGCCCGCAGCTTTGCTGCCGCTCTTGCCCGCGCCGGGTGAGACGCTGCTGCCGCGTGTGACCGTCGTCGCGCCGCCGGTGCGCGCCGCGCCCGCGCCGCGTTTGAGCGCGCCGATGCCGCCGCTACCCTTCGTGCCGCCGCTGCTGCGTGATGCGCCCGCTGCCGCCGCTGTTGCTGCTCCGCCGCTTTGTGCCTTGCCGCCTTTCTTCGCCGCCGCACCGCCGCCGCCGCTGCTGCTGACATCCCCGCCGCTTGCAGTTGGTCTGCGTGATTCGCCCGATGCGCGGCCTCTCGCGGTTATTCCAGTGGCGCGACCGATTGCCGTGCCGCCGTGGCCTTCCGCTGCGCCGCCCGCCGCTTCATCACTACCGCTGCCATCGTCGCCGCTCGCATCCCCGCCGCTTCCACCGGCGGCGGCGTCCAGCCGACCGTTATCGACTATCGGCTCGCGGTCCGTGCCGCTGCTACTGTCCCCGCCGCTCGCCCCGCCATCATCGTCCCTGTCGCCCGCGACTTCGATGCTGCTCGTCAGCGCGTCTGTGTCTTCACTGTTCTCACCATTGTCTTGTTGAGCCATCGCTTTGCTCCTTAGTTCCTTGTTAGTGTGAAGAAGTGAAACTTCGTGAGAAGTTCGCTTAAAAAATGCTTCCGGCATTATGAATTATCGGGTGACGATTTGCGGCGGAGAATAACACAACTTCAGAGGCGCGCGACCAACTCTTTCGCCTCGTCGGGGAAAATTTCCATCCCGGCTGCTCGCCGGTTGCTCACGACTCCGGCGGGCGTTATAACTGTTCAAGGCTCGACTCGTAAACAAAGATGGATCAGCTTTCTTCATCTCTCGCCGTATTGACGGCCATGATCACGCCCGCCGTGTTGATCTCGGCGTGCGGCGCGCTCATCCTGTCCACTTCCACGCGGCTCGGGCGCGTCGTGGACCGCGTGCGCGCCCTCTCGGATCGCTTCGAGGAACTGGCGGAAAACGGCGATGAGATTGACCTTATCGAAGACCGCCGGGCCATGATCTTCGGCCAACTCGACAAACTGACGAGCCGCGCCCGCATCCTTCAGCGCAGCATGACCGTCTTCTACATCGCCCTCGGCCTCTTCGTCGCGACGAGCGTCGCCATTGGCGTCGTGGCCTTCGCCGGGGCGCGTTTCAGCGCCGTGCCCGTTCTGCTGGGTCTCATCGGCGCGTCGTTTCTTTTCTACGGCAGCATGACTTTGATCATCGAAGCGCGACTGGCGGGCGCGTCGTTGCGCGCAGAGATGGATTTCATCTGGCAACTAGGCAAACATTACGCGCCCACCGAACTCGCCGCACGCCACAGCAGCCCGCACTACCGGCTGCGCGTCAAACCGAATCTATGAGTCGGCCACCTTCATACCTCGCGTTGCTGGAGACGGGCGAACTGCGCGCCCGCGTCGAGGCGCTGGAAACGTTGCTCGCGCGCTGCACCGTCTGCCCGCGCGACTGTCTCAACAACCGACTCGCCGACGAACTCGCCGCCTGCTATTCGGGGCGGCTCCCTATCGTCTCATCCTACACGCCCCATTTCGGCGAAGAACCCGCGCTTACGGGCACGCGCGGCGCGGGCAACATCTTTTTCGGCAACTGCAATTTGCGCTGCGTCTACTGCCAGAATTATCAAATCTCGCAGACCCACCGCGCGCAACTCGTAAACGAAGTCACGCACGAACGCCTCGCCCAAATGATGCTCGAACTGCAAACGCGCGGCTGCCACAATATCAACTTCGTTTCGCCCACCCATTTCGCCCCGCAGCTGGCGCGCTCCGTCCTCATCGCCGCCGAAGCGGGTTTGCGTCTGCCCATCGTCTACAACACGAACGCTTACGACTCGGTCGAAGTCCTGCGCCTGTTGGAGGGCATCGTCGATGTCTACCTGCCCGATCTCAAGTACGCCGACTCGGCGGACGGCTACACTTATTCCAAAGTGCGCGACTACACGGAGCACGCGCGCCGCGCCCTCGCCGAAATGTTTCGCCAGACGGGCGACGCGCTTGTTTTCGACGACGACGGATCGCTTCGTCGCGGCCTCGTCATCCGCCTGTTG
Organism: Pyrinomonadaceae bacterium; assembly: GCA_051006195.1. Taxonomy (GTDB): domain Bacteria; phylum Acidobacteriota; class Blastocatellia; order Pyrinomonadales; family Pyrinomonadaceae; genus JAIVJZ01. The sequence continues at coordinate 8,560 of JBPCIP010000104.1, read as the reverse complement.
GTCTTGCCGAACGATCTGGCGGGCATCCGCGAATCGCTTCGCTGGATCAAAGACGAGCTCAGCCCGCGCGTGGCGATTTCTCTGATGGCGCAATACTATGCGACGAACCGCGCCGCGACCGACGAACGTTACACGCTGCTCTCGCGCCGCATCACCGAAACCGAATGGATGCGCGCCGTCTCCGCGCTCGAAGCGTTGGGGATGGAAGAAGGCTGGATGCAGGAGTACGACACTGCTTCGCATTATTATCGACCCGACTTCACCGACAGCGAGAGGCCGTTCAAAGACATTCGGGACTTTACATTTACAGAAGTGACGAGTGACGAATGACAAGTGACGAGCGATGAGAACAACGACGCGCACATGAACATCCCGCACATGCCACTCACCTTTTTCGACAACACCGACCCCGGCGGGGCCGGCTGGCTCGTCCTGTTCGTGTGGTTTGTCCTCTTCGTCTTCCTTCTCAACATGATCATCTTTTTCCTGCGGCGGCTTTTTCGTCGCTGGCGCGGCAAAGCCGGAGCCGCAATCCGGCGCGGAGAAAAGCACATATGAGCAGTGAGGTAGAAACAGCCACGGTTGGGGCGGTGGCGCCTGATTTCATCCTGTATGACAGCGCGGGCGCGGAATGGCAGATGTCGGCGCAACACGGGCAGGTGGTCGTCCTGTTATTTTATCCGGGCGACGAGACGCCCGTATGTACGAAACAACTCTGCTCGGTGCGCGACAACTGGGAGCAATACACCGAGACTGGCGCGCAGGTCGTCGGCATCTCGACCGACACGGTCGAATCGCATCGCAAGTTTGCCGCACATCATAATCTGCCGCTGCGCCTGCTGGCCGACACGGACGGCAAAGTGCATCAAGCTTACCGCGCCAGTTCGTGGCTGCCGGGCAGGGCGGCGCGGGCGGTCGTCGTCGTCGATCCATATGGCATCATTCGTTATCGCAAAGTTGAATCGCTCTCGTTCTTTCGCCCCAGCGACACGGAGGTCATCGAAGCCATTCGCGCCGCGCAGCAGGAGGAATCCTGACTTGCACGCGCCCACGGGTTCGCGTTTATAATTCGCCCGTTAAAATTTTAAGGAGAAAATTTTCGCATGGCTGACAACATCACTTGCAAACACTGCGGCGAGCAGCGTCCCGCGCTCGGCTACGCGCCGTTCCCCAATGAGATCGGGCAGCAGGTCGGGGCGCAAATCTGCCAACCCTGCTGGGCCGGCTGGCTCCAGAAACAGAGCCAGATCATCAACCACTACGGCCTCGACCTCACCAACCCCGACGCCCAAAATTTCCTTTTCGACAACATGAAGGGGTATCTCTTCAACGAAGCCCCGCAGCAAACCGCCCAGATCGACACCTCGAAAGAAGGCTCGGTCAAATGGTAGCTGTCCGCCGTCAGTTGCCCGTCGTCAGTGGTCAGTTATTCGTGGCATCACACAAGCAACGAAAGATTCAATCAGACGACGGACAACTGACCGCTGATTAGTGATTAAATTATTCGTCAAATCTTAAAAAATAAGAAAACTCGTTCAGTCGCGGCTCACCACACCTTTCGTTAATCCGCTCGTCTTCCGGCTAAACCTCATCAATACCAACACATAAGTTGCCCGTTTCGTTCCCGGCACAAACATTGCCCTTGACGGTAATGGAAACAACGTGCGGCTCTCGCTCGATCCGTGACTGATTTTTCGCCACAGGATCGTCCTTTTGTCTCCACGTCTGTTGCCCGTTCGCGCCGCGTTAAGAGTTCTCCCCTGTGGCGGAACCGACGGAAAAACTGAAACCTCAAGTTTCAATCGAGTTCTTTTAAGGAGATGTTTATGCCGAGACTCAAATTCAACTTTATGGCTGCGGCTCTGCTGCTCGTCCTCTTCAGCCAAACGGGGCTGGCGCAGACGGAGACCGGGCAACTGATCGGAAAAGTGTCAGACCCCAACGGCGCGCTCGTCGCCGGGGCGGCAGTCACCGTCAAGTCAACCAACACCGGACGCGAATTGACCGCCACCTCAGACGAGGAGGGCAGCTATATTGTCACCAATCTGCAACCCGGCCTCTACGATGTCACCGTCAACGCGCAGGGCTTCGCACCCAACACGCAGCGCGTGCAGGTGACGGTCGGCTCGAAGACTTCGGTGGACACCGCGCTCGCCGTGAGCGGCATCGGCGGCGATACCGTCAACGTCGTGGCGGGCGGCGGCGTCGAAGTCAACACGCAGAATCAGGAACTCTCGAACGTCGTTTCGGGAACCCAGATTCGCGAACTCCCCACCATCACGCGCAACCCCTATAACCTCGTCCAGTTGTCGGGCAACGCCGCGACCGACGACCCCAGCACCTCTTCAAACGATACCGGCGGCACATCCACCTTTCGCGGCGCGGGAGCATCGCTCAACGGCCAGCGCGCGGCGAGCACCAATATCCTGCTCGACGGCGCGGACAACAACAATTCCTACACGGCCACCGTCGGGCAACTCATCCCGCTCGACAGCGTGCAGGAGTTTCGCGTTATCACGAGCAACTTCTCGGCGGAGTACGGGCGCGCTTCGGGCGGCGTCGTCAACGTCGCGACCCGCGCGGGCAGCAACGATTTCAACGGCTCGCTCTACGCCTTCAATCGTCTCTCGCGTCTCGCCTCGAACGGCTTCGCCAACAACGCCCTCGGCCTCGAAAAAGGCGTCTTCACGCGCAACCAGTTCGGCTACTCTTTCGGCGGCCCCATCCTGCGCAACAAATTGTTCTTCTTCAACAGCACCGAATGGACGCGCGTGCGCAGCAGCGGCCCGGTGACGGCGCTCGTGCCGACCCAGCAATTGCTCGCGCTCTCGGCGGCCAACACGCGCGAATTCTTCAGCCGCTACTCGCTCGCCGCGACGCCGACCGGCAACAACATTCTCACGGCGGGCGCGCTCGGCATCACCGGCGTCCCCGCCAACACGCCCGCGCTTCAGGAAGTGCAGTACAGCCTGCCGACCGATTTGGGCGGCGGCTTCCCGCAAAACGACGTGCAAACCGTCAGCCGCATCGACTGGAATTTGAGCGACAAGACGCAAATCTACGGTCGCTACGCGTTGCAGGACAGCAATCTGTTCGAGGGCACGAATGCCAACAGCCCCTATGAGGGATTCAACACCGGCACGACGGCCTTCAACCAGAACGCGTTGATTTCGCTAACGCACACCTTCTCGCCCAACCTCGTCTCGCAGACGAAGCTGGCCTTCAACCGCATCAACACCGCCTCGCCGCTCGGCGAGCAGCCCGCCGGTCCGACGCTTTATCTGACGACCGCCGTGCGGCAATCGATCAACGGCATCCTGATCGCCTTCCCCGGCTACCTGCCGTTCAATCCCGGCAGCGCGATTCCGGCCAACGGCCCGACCAATCAAACGCAGGTCTATCAGGACTTCAGCTATCAGGCGGGCAAACACGGTTTGCGTTTCGGCGGCGCGTTCTACAACATTCAACAGAACCGCACCTTCGGCGCGTTCCTCAATTCGGTGCAGACGCTTGGGACCAATCCTGTCACCGGCCTCAACAACCTGGTGGCGGGACTGTTGAGCCGTTTTCAAGTGGCGGTCGATCCGGGCGGTCGCTTCCCCGGCGAATTCATCACGACGCCGGTCAGCCCGCCGAGCTTCAGCCGCAGCAACGTCTACAACGAGTCCGCGCTCTACTTCAACGACGCATGGCGCGTGCTCCCGACCGTGACTTTGAATCTCGGCCTGCGCTACGAATACTTCGGAGTCCAGCACAGCAAGAACCGCGAACTCGATTCCAACTTCTATTTCGGCGCGGGTTCGACGCTGCAAGAGCGCATCAGAAACGGCAGCGTCCAACTCGCCCAGAACAGCCCAGTCGGCGGATTGTGGCAGCCTGACAAAAACAATTTCGCCCCGCGCGTCGGTTTCGCATGGGACATCTTCGGCGACGGCAAGACCTCTTTGCGCGGCGGCTACGGCCTCTCCTACGAGCGCAATTTCGGTAACGTCACCTTCAACGTCATCCAGAATCCGCCGTTGCAGTCCGTGCCTGCCATCACTGCCGGCGACCCCGGCTTCCCGACCATCCCGATCTCGGCCAACAACTTCGGCCCGCTCGCCGGGAGCGGCGCGAGCGTCAGGATTCCCTCGTCCGGGCTACGCCACGTCCGCGAAGACATCCGCAACGCCTACGCGCATTTTTGGAGCGGCGCGTTCGAGCGCGAACTCGCCTCCGGCATGGTCGGATCAATCGAATACTCCGGCTCAGCTGGGCGCAGCCTCTACTCGCTGGAGAACATCAACCGCGCGGGCACGGGACTGGTCTATCTCGGCAGCGGCGTGAGGACGCCGACCGGAGCCACCTCCACGCGGCTCAACGGCCAGTACACCGACATCAACTCGCGCGGCAACAGCGGCTACTCGAACTACAATGCGCTCATCCTCGGAGTCGAAGGCAACAACTTCCGCCGGGCGGGCTTGCAGTTCACGGCGCGCTACACGCTCTCGTCGTCCAGAGACAACCTCAGTTCGACTTTCAGCGACGCGGGCACTAACTACAATCTCGGATTGCTCGACCCGTTCGATCCGAGCCTCGACTACGGACCCGCCGACTTCGACGCCCGCCACCGCTTCGTCAGCAGCTTCACCTACGAAGTTCCGTACTTCGACCGGCTGGAAAGCAAGCTCGCGCGTCACCTGCTCGGCGGCATCTCGCTGACCGGCATCTTCAACGCCCGCACCGGCAACCCGTTCACCGTCTTCGACTGCACGAACGGCGTGGCGGGCGCGTGCCCGCGTTTGATCCCGAACGGCTCCGTCAATCTCAACGGCACGGGCAATCCGCCGCCCACTGCCGGCGTCGCCAACACGTTCGATTACATCACGCTGCCCACTTCGACGCCCTTCTTCAACGCGGTGGCGAATAACGGCGGCGTCGGCCCGTTCCCGGCAGAGATGATGCGCCGCAACGCCTTGCGTGGTCCCGGCTACTGGAACTTCGACGGCGGCATCTACAAGCGCATCAGGTTCACGGAGAAGTACAGCTTGCAGCTTCGCCTCGAAGCCTTCAACGTCTTCAACCACTCGAATCTGTTCATCGCCGGCGGCAACCTCGACGCCAGCGGCACGAGCGTCGTCAACGCGCAGCGGGGTATCTTCCCCAGCGGCAATCTCGAACGTCGCAACGTGCAACTCGCGGCGAAGTTCGTCTTTTAACTTTCGGCCAACTGAAAGTTATCACGCCTGACTTTCAAATTAACTGAAAGTTATTAAGCGGCGGGAGGGCCTTCACCGGCTCTCCCCCGCCTTTGTTTTTTCCCCGCTCGGATTTATGATTCCGCCTGCCCTTGCTGCGCCGTCGTCGTATCCCTCCGATTCATCTGCCAGAGGTGACATGCTCGATGCTTGTTGACCTATCATCATTGTTTCGCGCCCCCCTCGTCCACGGGCTAATCCGCGCCGCCTTTCTCGTTGCCCTGTTAGTCTCAGCCACCACTATCGCGCTCGCCCAATCGGACACCGGCATCGACCCCGATCCGGGAGACCCCGGCACGGGCGGCGTGAACACGATCCAGGGGCGCGTCTATGCGCCTTCCGGAAGACAACTGGGACGGAGGGTCCGCGTCCGGCTCGGCGGCGTGCGCGGCGAACAAAGCGTGATGAGCGATGACAACGGCGCGTTCACCTTCCGGCGGCTGGCCGGAGGCACGTACCGCCTGACGGTGGAAGCGGGCAAGGAATTTGAAACGGCAAACGAGAGCGTTGACATCATCGACCCGCCGCTCAGAAGTCGCCGGGGCGGGCAAATTTTCTCCGTCCAGATTCAATTGCAAACGAAGCGTCAGTTGGAGGCGAAGCCCGGCATCATCAACGCCGCGCTCGCCGCGATCCCCAAATCCGCGCGCGAACTCTACGAGGGGGCGCTCGTCTCCGCGCAGGCCGGTGAACACAAGCGTGCCGTCGAACAATTGAAGAAGGCGGTCGTCGTCTATCCCGAATTCTCTCTGGCCTTCAACGAACTCGGCGTGCAATACCTGAAACTCGGCGAGACGGGCAAGGCTGCCGAAGCCCTGCGCGCCGCGCTCAAACTCGCGCCCGGCATCTTCGTCCTGCATTTCAATTACGGAATCATTCTCATTCAACAAAAACATTTTGCGGAGGCCGAAGCGGAACTCGGTCGCACGCTGGAACTTGACGAGGCGGCTTTCGCCGCACACCTCTACCGGGGTCGCGCGCTGATCGGCCTCCTGCGTTACGACGAAGCCGAACGGGCATTACAACGCGCCCTCGCCTTGGGCGGCGACGGCAGGGCGAGCATGGCGCACCGGTATCTGGGCGCGATCTACATCGAACGCGGTGAGAACCGGCGCGCCGTCGAAGCGTTGGAAACTTATCTCAGGCTGGAGCCGAAGGCCGGAGAGGCCGCGCAGATTCGCGAGATCATCAAAGGCTTGCGCCCGCAGAACGCGCCGCCGCAAAAATGATTTGTAATAGTCAGGACTTGACCCTGCAAAATCTACTGTCAGACAACTCATAACTATGAGAATTCAAAACAGATGGTTTCTAAGAACTTGGGTCAAAGCGGTAGCCGATCCACGGCTCGGTGAGAATATACCGCGGGGTGGCGGGCTCCGGCTCAACTTTCCTGCGCAACTGGCATTCCGGGGATGGACGCACCTGAGACATGCTAAATCTCAACTTGCGAACCCATTTAGACAACGCGGTTCGGCGGCAGGCAGAAGCAAGCCGTCGCACTTGATGGGTTACGCGACATGAGGGCGCACCCGTCCGTTCAACCCTCTTAATGTTTGAGGTGATAAGGTACGCTGGTGACGATTACTCCTTCCTTGAACAGCAGTGCGCCTTTGAGCATTAGTGAGGTTTGGTTGTGCAAAATGTGCTGCCACCACTTGGCGGGGATGAATTCGGGAAGCACGACCGTGATCATGTCGTCGTCGTCGCGTTGCCGCTCTACGCGGTTGATGTAGCGCAGCAGGATGCGCGTCAACTCGCGGTAGGGCGACGGCAGCACCACCAGTTGCACGCCCGCCCCCCATATCTCCCATTTCTCGCGCAGCTTGGCCGTCGTTTCTTCCTCGAAGTCCACGTAGACGGCCTGGACATTGTCCGGCGATATCGACTTGGCGTATTGCAGCGCGTTGAGGACGCCGCGGTGGATGCCGGAGATTGGGACGATGACAGTGTTCTTGATCGGGCGAAGTGGCCCTAGCCCTTCGGTCGAGAGCTGTTTCGCCACCCCGGCGTAGTGCTTATGTGTGGCGCGGAACATCAGCACGAGCAGCGGGATCACGACCACCACGATCCACGCGCCGTGGATGAACTTGGTCGCGACGAACACGCAGAGCACAATGAACGTGGCGACAGCCCCCACTGCGTTGATGACAAGTGACTTCTTCCAGTTTGAGGGGGCAGTCACCTCGTCGCTGACGAAGTAGGAACGGTGAATCTCTTCGTTCTCTAACTCAATGTCGGGTACGGGCCGCGCGGCGTCGGCCTGCGCCTCCGCGCTGAACGTCGCCTGCCCTTTGGTCTCGCCCTCCCATTCCTTTTTCTTGGACCGCATCAAGGCGCGCTCCCTGAGCCATTGGCGCACCATGCCTGTCTGCGAGAGCGTGAAGGAGAGGAAGACGCCGACCGCGTAGAGCGGGATCAGGCGAGAGGTGTCGCCGGCGAAGGCCACCACCAAGAGACTGGAGAAGACGGCAAGGATAATAATGCCGTTCGAGAAGACCAGCTTGTCGCCGCGGTTGGCGAACTGGCGCGGCAGGAAGCGGTCGCGCGCCAGAAGGCTTGAGAGGCGCGGGAAGTCGGCGAACGCGGTGTTGGCGGCGAGCACGAGGATCGCGGCGGTTGCCCCCTGCACCACGTAGTAGAACCAGCCCATCCCGCCCGTGAACATGAGGCGCGCGAACTGCGAGATGACCGTTTCGTTCTCCTTCGGGTGGACGTGGTAGAAATAGGCCAGCACACTCGTGCCGAGGAACATCATTGTCAGAAGCACGGCCATCCAGATGAGCGTCTGCGAGACATTATGCGCCTCCGGCTGCTTGAAAGCCTGCACGCCGGGAGTCGTGCCGAGGTTCTCTTTCGCCACGATGTAAGCACCGCCGCCCGAAGGGTAGGCATGGATGGTCTGCCGGTAGCTCGTTGCCACGATGGCAAGCAGAGTGGCGATGCCGACCGAGATCGGCACCACGTAATTGAACGACATCCCTTGCGTGGCGACGGCGGCCACGGCGAGCACGAGCAGGATTTCTTCGGTCGCGTAGGCCGTCGAAGAGAGCGCATCCGAGGAGAAAACGGCGAGCGCGGTCTTCTTGGAGAGTCGTTCGTGCGCGGCCTGCTCCGTCCTTAGAGCGCGGCCTACGAGTAATCGCTTTATCACTGCTGCCATGATCCTTTGTCCCTCTTGTGGTAGTCCATCTGGTTCGTTATAGCGGTTTGCACTTGAATGAGTAGACTGAATACCCTTTAATAAGACTATGGCTGCATACTCTTTAGACCTTCGAGAACGAATTGTAGACGCCGTAGAGCATGACATCGGAAGCAAGCGAGAG
>JBPCIP010000103.1:0-30000 GCA_051006195.1 Pyrinomonadaceae bacterium | reverse complement strand
CGGGGCCGGGCAGTTGCGCGTCCGCCGCGTTGCCGCGAATCGTGATCCACTCGCCGCCCGTTTTGACCGGCAGGACGAAGGGGCCGCGATAGGTCGCTCCCGCCTCCAAAATAATCGTGTCCCCCGGACGGGCACGGTTAAGCGCCGCCTGTAGGTTGCCTCCGGCGTTGACTTTGATTATTGCTGGTGTTGCGGCGGCACTGCGCCCATCGCTCGGTTGCGCTCTGCTGGTGACGGCCTGACGCTTTTTCTGCGCGACGACATAGACGAAACAGGACGTTGCCAGCAAACTCACAAGCATTGCGGCGAGCGCTTTTGTCATCCTCTCGCTCAAAAAACGTCTCATAAAGTTTGTCGTCGCATCAAGCCTTCAGGTTTCTTCGCCGGCATCGTATCAACGCTCAATGATAGCGCAGCCGGTAGTAAACAAATTTGATGTACTCGCCCGCCACAACTTGCCAACCTCGCACGCTGAGCCACCAGGTTGCGGGACGCGGCATTTGCTGTCCGGTCGGCGGCGCGCTGACGCCAACCCTCACGTCGCTGGTGGCAAACACACGGCGCAACGTCCAGCGCGCGCGGCGCGAATGATAGGCGGAGGTCACGAACAAAAGCGATTTCAGGGTGTGCTCCGTCGCGTGGCGGCGCAGCAGAGCGGCTTCTTCATAGGTGCTGGCGACCGTCCCAGGCAACACTTTGATCCGCTCGGCGGGGACTCCGGCGCGCATGAGTGCGTGCGCGGCGCGCTCGACGAAAAGCGGATGCCGTCCTTCCGCTCTGAGGTACCCGCTCGGCACACCGTCATTCGTCAAAATAATTTGCGCCGCTCGATTCTCTCGAAAAAGCTGCGCCGCGAATTGCGCCCGTTCCACATATGCGGTTGATCCGGCGAAGACGACGAGGGCATCGGCACGCTCGAGCGGCTCTTCGATGATCAATGCACGCGCCGCGAGCCACGCCAAACACATCCACGCGAGCAGCGCCGGCAACAAGATGCGCAAGCAATAGTAGTAAAGCCTGCGTCTTCCCCTACCCTGCGTCTCGCGGCGATGGGACATTCACGACTCGATTGGTGGCGATGGAACAGGCTTACCAGCAAATGCCCTGATAGCCATCATCGCTCGACACGCGCCCGTCGAACAAGCGCACCAGATCAATAATCTTCTGATTGTCTTTCAACTGATCGTCAATCCGGCGAAACTCGTCCGACTTGTTGCCGATGATCAGCACTTCGGCAAACTCCACGACTTCTTCGATGCTGGCGCGCATCAACTGCGAGATGTGCGGAATCTCGCGTTCGATGTATTCCTTGTTGGCTCCGAACAGGCGCGCGAGCGAAACGTCGCGGTCGTAGATGGCGAGTTGGAGGCCCTTGCCGATGAGCGTTTCGATCAAGGCGACCATGGGCGATTCGCGCAAGTCATCTGTGCCCGCTTTGAAGCTGAAGCCGAGCACGCCGACGCGCTTGCTCTTCGTGGCGAGCACCATCTCAACGGCGCGCTCGATCTGCCCGCGATTGCTCGCCAGGATGCTGTTCAGCACGGGCGTCTCCACGTCCAACTCTTTCGCCTTGTAGCCGATGGCGCGTAAGTCTTTCGGCAGACACGAGCCGCCGAAAGCGAATCCGGGTTTTAGGTAGTACGGCGACAAATTGAGCTTCGTGTCCTGGCAGAACACGTTCATCACTTCGTGGCTATCAATGTCGAGCGGCTTGCAGATGTTCCCGATCTCGTTCGCGAAGCTGACTTTCAGCGCGTGGAAGCAGTTGCAGGCGTACTTCACCATCTCCGCGTTTTTGACTTTGGTGACGAAGAGCGGCGCATCAATGCCCGCGTAGAGGCGGCGCACGCTCATCGCCGTCTCCTCTTCGTCCGCGCCGATCAAGGTGAAAGGCGGCGCGTAAAAATCTTTGAGCGACGTGCCTTCGCGCAAAAATTCCGGGTTGATGCAGACGCCGAAATCCCGGCCCGCTTTTTTGCCGGAATAAACTTCGAGCGTCGGGATGACTGTGCCTTCGATTGTTCCCGGCAGCATCGTGCTGCGGATGACGATGATGTGGCGGGCGCGCTTGGCCTCGACGCCAGCGCCGATCTCCTGACACACGCGCTTGACATAGGACAAATCCAGACTCCCGTTCGCGTTGCTCGGCGTGCCGACGCAGACGAGCGAGACTTCGGAGTTTTTAACCGCCTCCGCCGTATCAACCGTCGCGCGCAGCAATTGGCCTGCGACCATCTCGCCGATCAACTCGTTGATGCCCGCTTCGACAATCGGGCTCTTGCCCTCGTTGATGATGTCCACCTTCGTCTGGTTGACATCCACGCCGATCACCTCATGCCCCTCTTTCGCGAAACACGCCGCCGAGACGCAACCCACGTAACCCAGACCGAAAACGCTTAATCTCATTCTGAACCCTCTATGACAAAGTTTTTAACAGGCACGGGCATAGTTACTTTAGCTGAATTTGCTTCGCCATGCCCCTGCGCATGTTGCACGACATCTTTCTTCTCAGGGCTCTCGATCTGTTGCATGATCCGTGCGCCCACTTGTATAGGATCGAGGAAACGATCAAAGTACGCGCCGTTGTTTCTGCCGATCTCCGCGATTGTTTCAGCATTCGCCAGCCACGCGCCAATCTTATCTGGTATGGAGGCATACTGTTCTTCCGTTGCCAGAGCCTGCTCGGGTCCGGTCTCGGCACCCAGACTCAGATAGTTAACACCGGCTAAGAGCGGCTGCGGCCACTCCGTCAACGGGGCGCAATCCAGCACGACACAAGAGCCGATGGCGAGAGCGCCCGTCATCCGCCACGGGATACAATAAAAATGGATAAAAATGCGTCCAACATTTAATGCTGCTTATCCGTCGTGAAGGCCCGCAAAAACTGTTCGTTCGCCGGTGAATTTTGAATTAACACGAAACCGTCTTCACCGCTCGCGGTTTGTCCCAACTCCATCCGCGAGAAGAAATTGTAAACCTCCGTCCAGGAGATGCGTTTGTCGTCGCCCTCAACCCAGTTCCAATCCGCGCGCGGGCGCGGCGCGAGAGCGCGTCTGGAAATCCACGCGTCGCCGCCCCGTTGCCAGATGGCGAGCGTCTCTTTCGCAAAATCTTCGCGCCAGCGCAAAAGCCAGGGCGAGTTTGGCGTGACCACGGCGTTGAGGCGCAAATTGCGGTCGCGGTTGATGGGATGAAAAGGAAAACTGCGTTTGAAGTTGATGAGTTCGTCCTGCCAGTTGACGGTGAAAACTTTGCTTTGCGGTTTGAGTTGCGGCAGCAAGTCTCTCACGCGCGCGACGCTTCGTTCCTGCTGGCGATTAAGCGCAACGTTTGATAAAGCGAGCGCATTCGTGAAAGTTAAAACCACGATGAAGACGAGCGCGATAATTTTGAGCGATGGGAGCGCGCGTTCATCGCTGAGGGAATAACCGACCGCGAGAAAGAGCATTGGATAAATCGGGAAATAACGTTCGAGGTCGCCGCCGAGAAAGACAATGGCGAAGCCGATGACGGGGATCGCCGCCGCCACGAAGTAGACGAAAACTCTTCTTCCCTTCGGCGAGCGCAGCAAGTTAAAGCACACCGCCGCGAGCGTCAGGTAGAACAGCAAAAACTTCCACAAACTAAGCCGGAAGATTTCCGCAAACGAAACCGGATTGAAAGGATCGTGAATCAAATATCGTTTCAGGATTTGTCCATCGTTGCCCATATTGATGAGCGAACGCGCGAAGCCGAACAGCATGCGCGGCACGCCTTTGATGTCCGGTGCGCCTTGTGGCGCAATCCACGCTTTTAGTTCCGCCAGGTTGCCGATGCCGAGATGCGCGATGACCAGCAGGTAAGCGATGCCCGTCAAGAGAGACAACACCAGCGTCGTTTGCACGACGAGAATAATCTGCCGACGGTTGAAGCCGTAGAGAATCAACGCCGTCAGCAGCGCAGCCGGAATCGCCCACACATATAAAAACCACAGACACACGGAAACGGCGAGCGACGCCCCCGCCCACAGCGCCGTGCGCCACGTCGAAAGATCAACTCTGTCTCCGTCTCGCACCAGAAAGTAGATGCCTAAGATAAGAAACGAAAGTCCCGGCACATACGAGCATCCGGTCTGCGCGTAGTTGAGATAGCCGTTTGAGAAAATAAACGCGACCGTGACAACCACAACCACCCATGCGCGCCGACACACGCAGCGCAACACGCCCGCCAGAGCGAGCACGCCCAACAATCCCGTCAGCCAGTTAACGATTAAAAACGTCTGCGTGACATTCGCGCGCAAATCTCCGTCGCCGACGAAGGCTTGCGTGAGAGGTTGCAGAGGGCGCGACAAAGCCCAACCGAGCGGCCGCCAGAAAAGATGGCCGAACTCCCACAATCTGTAATCCGTTCCCTGAGCAAACGCGACCGCCGAATCAACGTAGTCGTCCGTGTCGCCCATAAATGGCGCGTTCGTCAACCACGTCGCCAGCACATAGACGGCCATCAAAAGTCCATACCGTCGAAGGCGTCGCGGCCAGGCGTCGGTTAATTCGTTTCTGATTTCGCTCATCTCTTAAACAAAATTTCAGACGAAAATTATTTCGGCGTCTCCTGAATGTCGAGCACGATGGCTTGCAGGAGAAGTTGAAAGCCGAGAATGAGAGGCAAGAGCGCGAGCATGATGGTTCCGGTCGGCGTCGACTGTCCCGTCAAGTTGCTTTTAATCCACAAATAAATGCCGAAGGCTGTGCCCCACAAAAACAATAAAAATCCGGTCAGCATAAAAAGCGCGATGGGCGAAAAATCACGGAGCACGTATTTCTGATAGAGGCGTCGGAAATAACGTCGCAGCAACAGGAACGGAAATGTGACGCCGATTTTGAAAGGATTCAAATCCGACACTTCTTCGCCGTAGCGCGCCGGAATCGCGACATCTTTGACGCGCGCGTTTTGATAATTCAGATGACTCAACATGTCGTTCTCGAAGAAGAAACGCTTATGCACTCCCTTCAAATCGAGCACGCGCAAAGCGTCGGCTTTGATCGCGGTGTAGCCGTTTTGCGGATCAAAGATGTGCCAGTAGCCGGAAGCGAGTTTCGTCATAAAGGTTAAGACGACGTTACCGAACAGACGCAACTTCGGCATCTGCGTGAGCGATTCGCCGGCGAGAAAGCGATTGCCTTTCGCGTAGTCGTAGTCCTGTTCGATGAGCGCATCGAGGAGCGGCGCGAGGTATTCCGGGTCCATCTGCCCGTCGCCGTCCATCTTCACGAGAATGTCGCTGCCAAGTTCAACGCCCTTCGCATAGCCGAGCATCGTTGCGCCGCCGACGCCCTGATTCTGTTCGGGCAGCAAAACGATCACACGAGCATCTCCACACGCGCGCGCCGCGCCCGACGTATCGTCCTGACTGCAATCGTCAACCACAATCACGAAGTCAACAAACTCCGGCATGCTGCGGATGGCGTCGCCGATATGACGCGCTTCGTTGTGTGCGGGCAAAATGGTCGCGATGCGTTGATCTTTGTACATGAAAATAAATTTACAGATTTGCCACAGCGTCATGGAGACACCGGAAAGGAAAATGAGGAATGATCCAGGCACAATGATGAATAAAGACCATCAAGCTATTATCATGCATCGCTCATCATTCCTCATTATTTTCTCTGTGTCTCTGCGGCTAACGCTAACTTTCAAACTTCAACGGAGCGGCGATTGGCTGGAACATCGTGCCGCTTGCGCGCGCTTTCCTGTGCGACGCGCGCGAGCGTTTCTTCAAATCGTCGCGCGATAATCGGCCAATCGTATTGCGCGGCTAATCGGGCTGCGGCTTTTTCCAGACGACGCCGCTCCGATTCATCGCGCACAAGCTTGACGACTGCATCAGCGAACCCTTGCGGGTCGTCGGCCAAGATGATGTCCTGCCCGTGATGCACGTCCAACCCTTCCGCGCCTATCGTCGTTGAAACGATGGCTTTACCGACGGCCATCGCCTCGTAAATTTTCAGTCGCGTGCCGCCGCCGACGCGCAAAGGGACGATGAACACCGTCGCCTCCTGCAAGTGCTCGATGACGGATGGAACCGTGCCCGTCACTTCCACAGAATCCGACGCCAGCTTCAACACGCGCGCGTGCGGCTTGCGCCCGACAATGCGAAAGCGCGCTTCGGGAACGGCGGCGCGCACCTGCGGAAAAATCTCCCGACAGAAATAATCAACGCCGTCAATGTTTGCCTCCCAGTCCATCGAACCGAGAAAAACTATGAGCGGCTGGGGCGAAGTCGGTGATTTTTCGCCGCCGAATTTTTCGTCAACATTAACGTGCGCGTGATGTTCCAGATCGGGTGGCGCTGTTGTCTTCGCCGTCGTCGCCGCGGCGCGATAAAGTTGCAGATCGACTCCGGTCGGCACGACGCTGATGCGCGCCGCATCAGTCATCTCTGACATCTGCTCGCGGTCGTTATCTGATACGGCGATGATGTGATCGAATCTCTTCACGGTCGCGCGCTCATAATGCAGCATCTTTGCGGCTTCCAATTTGAAGACGAGACGTTTGACCGGATGCGGTTCATGCTCCGCCTGTCGTTGCCACAAAATGGATTCGACGTTGTGTTGAAAAAGCACCGAGGGTGTGGCTAGGGTGCGCGGAAAATTTAAAGACGCGGCGAGAAAATCGCAGACGACGACATCAAAGCGTCGCTCCCTGTCCCATGCGGCGATTGTGCGCGCCACTTTCGGCGAAGTAAATTTCGCGACGGCGAAGGGTGCGGCCAACGGCAAACAGCGTAGATAATGAAGACTGCGCTCAAGCGTCGTGGTGTCCGGCGCGGCGGTGTGAATCGTCAATGCGCCGGGAAGATGTTTTTCAATCTCCGCCTCGTAAGCTTCGTCGCGCGCGCCGCCGTAGTACGAAAGCAAAACGGTTTCGTGCCGCGCCGCAATGAGTTGGCGCAGCAAATTGTACGAACGAATTTTGCCGCCCGTATCAACTGGAAGCAGCTTGCCTGCTTTGACCCACAGAATTTTCATAAAATGCGTTTGTGATTTATCACTTTCACTTGATCGCTAAGGCACCTTCAGTCGTCTGACTTTGCGGCGCAGTTTCCGCTTCTTCCCCGTCAATAAACTGCCTCTGCCACATCTCAAAATTAACGAGCGCCCAGAGTCGCTCATCGTGATTCTCTGCTCCGCGCGTGTGCGCTGCGACCAGACGGCGCACAAATTTCTCTTCAAACAACCCGCGACTGAGCGCGCGTTCGCCGAGCACGTATTCGTCAATCACCGACGAGAAGCGTCCGCGAAACCATGCGCCGACGGGCACGGGGAAACCCATCTTCCTGCGCGAAAGAATTTCGGGTGGCAAGTCGTTCTTCATGCTTTGCCGCAAGATGTACTTCGTCGTCAGGCCGCGCAGCTTCAAGGCTTCGGGCAGCCGCGCCGAAAACTCCACCAGTTTGTGATCGAGGAACGGCACACGGCTCTCAATGGAGGCCGCCATGCTCATTTGATCCTGTTTCATCAGCAGTTCGTGCAGGTAAGTTTTCGTATCCGCGTAGAGCAAACGATTGAGCAGCGTGTCGGCGTCCGTCTCCGCCAGATAGCGGCGGGCGTCGGCGTAAGGGTCGCCGCTGCCGATGCGCTCTCTGGCCTCCGGCGTTAAAAGTTCCGCCTGCATCCGGCGCGAAAAGACCGCGAAGTTGTCGAAGTAGATGTCTTCGATCTTCGATGGCAGACACAGAAACGTGCGCGCCAGCTTCTGCCGCACCTTCGAGCGAGCGGGCAAACTTTCGATGCGGCGAGCGATCATGCGCCGCATCCCTGCGCCGGTCATCGTTTCGTAGCCCGCGCCGAGGCGCAGGTTATAAATCGTTTTGCGGTAACGGTCGTAACCCGCGAGCATCTCGTCGCTGCCTTCGCCCGTGAGGACAACTTTGACGTGCCGCGCGGCGAGTTGGGACACGAAGTAGAGCGCGACGCTGCTGGGGTGGGCGAGCGGTTCATCTTCATGCCAGACGAGTTTCGGAAGCGCCGCGAAAAACTCTTCGGGGCTGACGACGACCTCGTGATGATCCGTCTTGTAAGCTGCCGCGACGATCCGCGCGTAGGCGAGTTCGTTCGCTTCACGTTCGGCAAAGGCGACGGAGAAAGTCTTGACCGGTTCGCCCAGCATGCGGCTCATCACCGCCGCAATCGCCGACGAATCAATGCCCCCGGACAGAAACATGCCGAGCGGCACGTCGGCCATCAGACGCAGGCGCACCGCCGTCTCAAACAGGCTCGTCCATTCCGCGATGTAATCTTCATCACGGCGCGGCGCGGCGCTTCCCGCTTCGTCATCGTTGAAATGTAAATCCCAATACTTGTTGACGCTGATTTTGCCGTCGCGCCACAGCAGCGTGTGGCCGGGCAGCAACCGTTTGACGCCGCAAAAGAGAGTCTCTTCTGCTGAAGTCGCGTGGTTCGCCAGGTAATCCGGCAGTAGCGGAAAATTCACTTCCGGCCTGACGGCACGTGCCGCCAACAACGACTTGATCTCCGAGGCGAAGTAGAGCGAGCCATCCGAATTATGCACGTAATAAAGCGGCTTGACGCCGAGCCGGTCGCGCGCGATGAAGAGTTCGCGTTTGGCCTCGTCCCAGATGGCGAAGGCGAACATGCCGCGCAAGCGTTCGACGCATCGCGCGCCTTCCTCTTCATAAAGATGCAGGATCGTTTCCGTGTCGCAGTGCGTGTGGTAGACGTGGCCTTTCGCTTCGAGTCCGGCGCGAAAATCCGCGTGGTTGTAAATCTCCCCGTTATAGACGATGCGCAAGCGCCCGTCCTCGTTCGTCATCGGTTGATGTCCCGCCGCGACATCCACGATGCTCAAGCGGCGATGCCCCAGGCCGATGTTTTTGTCTACGAAGATACCGTAGTCGTCCGGGCCGCGATGCGCGATCACGTCGCGCATCCGTTCGAGCACGCGCGCGTCAACCTGTCCCGCTCGCCCCAATGCCATGCCGTTAATGCCACACATAAACTTCGTCGCCTCGCTTCAAACTAACGTCTCGTACGCTTCCCGCGCCGCTTCGCTTTGCAATCCGCCGTGCTGGAAACGCAGACGCGCTTCGCCATTGATGGGAAACTCCCGCTTATTGAACGCCACGCGCCTGACGCAACGCGGAATCAACACCCTCAAATCACCGCCGAGGTCAGACACGTCAAGGCGCAACTCATCGCCCGCGATGCGCGCCGCCGCGTAAGCTACCCGCTCACTGCTTCGGAAAATCTCCTGCCCGTCGCACGCAAAACGACTTCCTTCGAGCAGCACCCACTCGCGCGGCACAACATCGCGGCCAGCTCGCCGCGCCCACGTCCACCTAAAATTTGACACGAAACGAGCCGCTTCGATTTCACGCCCCTCGCTCAGCAACAAAACGTCGTGCATGATCGCGCTGTTATCGTCCAATTCGATTTCAAACGCGCGCCCGCCGCGCGCTTCAATTTCACGCGCGCCGGCCTTCGCCGAACCCGCCGCGCGCGGCAGCAGAAAAGTAATCGCCTCATACGCGCCCGATGCCGCGCCCGACAGAACGCACACGGGCGCAGGGCGGTGTTCGCCGTAACGCTGCGAAACCAGCCCTGTCTCTACACGCCATCCGGCGGCGGGAGCGAAAGCGGCCAAGTCAAGCCCCGCCGCGTGCGCCGCGCGCTCGCGCAAAACATTGGCCGTCGCCAATCGGTTCGCGCCGTTCTCTTCCGCATCGTCGTTGAAGACGGGGTGTGCGTCCGGCGCGAAATGAAAGTGTAAGTCGTAACGATGCGCGCCTGTTGTCGTCACCTCATCGCGCATCACCCAGTAATTGCGCTTGAGAAAGAGAACGCTGCGGGCGTGCATCGCCGGCTCCGGCAACCGCGCGTAGCCGTCATGCGCGCCTTTGAAGAAATCGAATTGCTCGCGGCTGATCCACTCTTGAACCGAGCACCGCGCAATATGTTTCCAGGTGAAAGCCCCACCCGTTTCGGAAGACGACTGACCATCAATCGTCAAAGTATTATGCGCGGCTGACGAACGAAAATAATCGCGCATCTCTTTCGACCCGGTGTAGGTGTAGGTTCCCGGATCAACTAAGAGCGTGCGCCCGCGCGCCGCGAGATCGAAGCCGAGCGCATCGGCGTGCGCGTGCCCGCAATTGAGCGCGCCGTGCGGCCCGCAATCGAGCAGCAGGTAATTGGCTTCACGCTCCCACCCGTCGCGCATCACGTAATAACCGCCGTCGGGGAAAGCGCGTGAAGTCTGTGCCGGCGCGTGCGCCGCGAGATTGTCATAATCGCGCGCGGCTTCGCTTCCGAGCAGCCAAAAAGTCTCTTCCGAAAATTCCCCGGCGACGAATTTGTAATCCGCGCGTTTGAAAAGCAGCGCGCCGGTCGCGAGCGTGGCGCGAAAATCTTTTGCCTCCTGCTCGGCAAGCATGACGAGCCGCCCGCCGTCGTCGTCGCCGAACAAGGGCGTCGTGCCGTCGGGGCGCGTGATGTACATCAAATGATCGAGCAGCAGCGTCAGCTTCGTTTCGACTTCCGAAGGAAGCGCATCATTATTTGCGCGTGCGAGCAACAGGAAGTGCGTGTAGAAATCCGTCGTGTAACGATGGTAGTAACTTGATTGCTCGAAATAAACGCCGTCAGCCTTGACGTGGCGCTTGAGTTCGTCGAGCAAAATCTTTCGCCCCTTCGCGCGCCACACGCCCGCACGCCTGAACTGCGGCAGCAGCGTGCCGAGATAAAAAAGGCCGAGCGCCTCGCCCGTCAGGTGGGTGTTCGGGCTGAAGTAAGTTGACAGGTAAGTTTCGAGATGGCGCGCGTGGACGTACAGGTGACGCAGCATGAGCGCCATGAGCGGCGCGTCGAGATGCGGCGAGTCCTTGAAGAAGTAAAGCGCCCACAACCACGAGATCGAGCGAAATGAAACTTCCAGACTGCTCGCCCAGTTAATGCCTTGCTTGGGCAGATTGTGCTTCATCCAACTGTTGATGTGGCGCGCGAAAGTTTCCGCGTGGCGTTCGTCTCCGGTGAGCCAGTAGGCGCGCCCCAGCGTGGCGAAGTATTGATGGCGATTCAGTTCCCAAATGAACTTTTTGTCGCCGGCGACCGACGGGTCGAGATAGTTCAACCGGCTCCAGTGACGGCGCGGCGCTTCTTTGCCGGACACAGGTTCGAGATGCCAGTTCACGTCCGTGCCGAAATGCAGGTCGCGCCGTCCGAGCAGATCGAAACGCCCCTCGCTGATGCGCCCCGCCCGCTCTAACAAAGACGTTTCGGACTGCGCGCCGAAACGTCGGCGCAAGTCACGGCGCGTCGCCGCGGGATCGTCGAAGGCAGCAAAGAACTTCGGCGACGCCCGTCTGCGAAAATCAGAGAGCAGACTTTCGGCGCAGACGGGCGAGGAGTTTTCGGGCGCCGCCGGATCAACAAGTTTGCCGAGTTCGGATTCTTCCGGCAGACGCGCGGCGGCGGACAAGTTCCACGACTCGGCACGCGCCGACAAGGACTGCGCGGCGCGCGTGCGAATCTCGTCGCGGTCGCCCCCCAACAGCAGCTTACCCACTTTCTTCAGCTTCTCGCTCATCAAGATTTGCCCGCCGTTTCCTTCTCGCCCGCCACGAATTTGCTACGGAGAGTTTTTTCGCCCTCCTGCGCCGATGCGTCGTAGTACAGCCTGAGCCATTCGTGACGCACCGCATCCCAACCGTACTTGCGACATTCTTCGCGAGCCTGCCGCGCGAGTTTGTGCGCGAGCGTGTGATTATTCAACAGACGCAGGGCGCAGGCAGCCATCGCCTCGGGTTGATCGCATTCGACCATCAGGCCCGTCTCTTCGTGCGTAACGATGAAGGGGATACCGCCCGCGTTCGTCGTCACGACGGGCACGCCCGCCGCATAGGCTTCAAGAATCGAGAGCGGCATGTTGTCAACGCTCGATCCGTTCAGGAAAATGTCCGCCGCGTCGTACAGGGCGGGCATCTGCTCCGGCGCAATCGTCCCGACGAACTGTGTATTGCGAAGTGCAAGTTCGCCCGCTAGGGCTTCGAGTTCGGCGCGCAGTGCGCCGTCGCCCGCCACCATCAACGACGCGGATGGAATCTCTCGTTGCACCCGGGCGAAGGCGCGCAACACGCAGGCGACGTTGTAGTGCGCCTCGAAGCTGCGATTAGTCATAAAGGCCGGGCGCAAACTCAATCGCTCGCGGAAATGGAATTGTTCGGTTTCGATGAGGTTGAAGATTGGAGTCGCCCGCAATCCGAAACGCGCGAAGACTTCGGCCAAATATTTCGTCTGCACCGTAATGCGGTCAACCAGACGCAGGGTGGGGATGGCCGTTCGCCGCCAACGCCGCAAATGATCTTCGGCGTTGCCGCTGTGATAATCGAGCACGATTTTTTTGCCGTACAGTTTGCTGATGATAATCGCGGGCGTCGGAGCCAGCACGAAAGAGAAATAAGACGCGGAGAAAATGTGGATCACGTCGCAGCGCGGGATGCGCGCCAGCAGCGCAATGACGTAGAGCAGCGAAGTGATGACAGTGCGGACGTATTTGATGGCTTGCAGTTTCGCGAGAAAGCCGGGAGCGCGCGGGTTGATTGGGAGAAATGACACGTCGAGCGACGGCTCTTCTTTAAGACGCGCGAGCAGGCGCGCAGCCTGCACCGATTGGCCGCCGACAATGTCGAATGAAGGCCCGACGAGCAGCACGCGCAGCGGCGCGTCTCTCATCTCAGACCGGCGTTGTTTATTTGCGTCCATTCCTTCTACTCTCGTGTCTCGATGCGCCGTACCAACTTTTGGCAGCCAGCTTCGTTCATACACATCGCCTCAATCAATCCTTAAAAGATCGGAACAGCGACGGAAATAAGATGAGGCCCGAAACCAAGCGAAAGACCACCGACGATTCCTGTGTCCTGCTTCGCGGTGTTTCGTGTCATTTCGTGGTTAGTGGTTTTGCTTCGTTCCCATCTCATAAGTTTTGCTTGAGCCTTTCGCGCTCCAAGCTTTCGACACTGTGCGCCGGGGCGGCTCGCCGACGCGTGCGCGACACAAGCAAGCGCCGCGCGTATAACTTCTCGGTGCGCTCAAGCTGCGCGGCGCACGAAAATTTTTCTTCGACCCTGGCGCGCCCGCGTTCGCCCATGCGGCGGCGCGCCTGCTCGTCGCGCAGTAAAGTGATAAGGCGCGTCGCCATTTGCCGGTCATCTCCGGCGGCCACCAGATACCCGGTCACGCCTTCGCTGATCGCTTCGCGCGCACCGCCGACATCCGTGGCTACGACGGCGCGCCCGGCAGCCATGTATTCGAGAATGGAATTGGAGAACCCTTCGGCCACCGAACTGAGCACGCAGACTTCCGACACGGCCAAAAGCTCCGGCACGCGTTCGCAGCGTCCGATGAAAAAGAGATCATTCGTCAAGTTCAACTCGGCGGCCAGCGCCTGCAAAGATTCCATCAATTCGCCTTCGCCGGCGATCACAAAGGCCGCTTCCGGCACGGCCTCGCGCACGCGGCGGGCGGCGCGCAAAAACGTCGGATGGTCTTTCACCGCGTGACGCAGATTCGCGACAATGGTGACGATGCGCCGCGCGCCGGCACGCGGCAGATTGAGCGCGGCCAATGTTTCGTCGCGCCCGACATTTCTTCTCGGCGTGAGACGTTCAAGGTCGAGTCCGTTGTAAACAACATCTATCTTTTCAGCCCGCACGCCTTCGTTTATTAACTGCTCGCGCACCGCTTCGGCATTGGCAATGATGGCATGCGCGAGGCGATAGGCGCTGCGCTCTACGCGCTGCTGGCTGCCGGTACGCATTCCGCCTGTCTCGCGCCGCGAAGCGATCCGCGCGGGCACACCGGCCAGCCTTGCGCCCGCCATCCCGAAGATGTTCGTGTAGAAACCATGTGTGTGGACAACGTCAATGCTGCGCTCGCGCAGGAGCCGCGCGAAGCGCCCTAGCTGCACCAGAAAGTTGCGGTCGTAAAAACTCTTCAGCGGAAATGCCCGGATGTCGCCGAGATGTAAGTCCTCCACCTCACGACGCAGCGGGCCTTCGGGGCTGAGACACGCAACGTGCACGCGGTATTCTCCGCTTTCGTGAAGCAAGCGCGTTAGTTGCACCATCTGGCGCTCAGTGCCGCCCTGGTGAAAGCTATCAATCAATTGCAGAACGTTTCGTTTCAACGGCGTATGCTCCTCCGGCACCGGGCGGCGACAATGTTTGCCCTGCGACTATTTTCGGTATCGCCCGCACAAAGGCGGCTTGCTTCTCTGCCGGCGACTGCCGCGCGAAACGGCGCGGTAACAGTCGCAAGGCCTCGGGCCAACAGAAAGTCAGGTTCTTGAGATTCGGGATGACCGCCCCCCCACGGCGCAACGAGAGCACCGCAGCGCGGCAGCAGGCTACGGGCTGCGCCTTCTTGCGATGCAGGTAACTCAGATCATGCAGCGTCTGCGCGAGCAGCTTCGCCGCTTCGTTTTTCACGCGAGCGTCGAAGAGGTTGTTCACTAACATTTTTTTGAGAATGTAGACGCCCGCTTCGGCTTCGAGCGGCGTGTTCTCGTGGTCACTCAGGTTGTCCCCCTCGCGGAAGTATTCGGTCAGCACCTTTGTGGTCGCGATCCATTTCGTCGCTGCCGCAAGACGCAGCCACAAATCCCTGTCTTCACAATACCAGAGGCGCTCGTCGAAGCCGCCGACTTTTGCAAAGACATCTTTGCGGAACATCACGCCCGACGTGTGAATGTAGCACCCCGGCAACAGCCGCCCGAGCGTGTCTTCGACAATTCCGTCTTGCTGCCCGCCATGCGGAGCCAGTGGAAACGCGACTCCCGCACGCCCGCGCGTCAGCATATCGCAGGCGCAGACGCCAGCGTCCGCGTGCTGCGCGATCAACCCGACCTGCGTTTCGAGTTTAGCGGGAAGCCATGTATCGTCCGAGTCAAGCAGCGCGATCCAGTCGCCTGTCGCTTCACGGACGCCGCGATTGCGCGCCGCCGAAGGCCCCTGATTTGTTTGCCGGATAATTCTCACCGGAACACGGTAGCCGTCGTGCGTCAATTGCAACGGCACATCCGAGCCATCGTCCACGACAATGACTTCAAGCGGCAGCACGGTTTGTGCGCTCACGGAAGCCAGCGCGCGGTGCAGCTTCTCCGGGCGATCTTTGCAGGGAATGATGACGGTAACTTTCGGCTTCACAGTTTATCCTCGCTGATACTGCCGGAACTGTCGCTGGGAAGATTCAGCACCAGACTCTCCACCTCGGAGCCTTCGCCGAGCCGAGCCGTCGCTTCAAATCTCCCGGCCTCGTGCAAAGTAAAGATGGTCGCATTATTCGCATTCCGGTCGTTCGTCCGGCAGACGATGAGGAGGCCGCCGCGCCGCAATCGCGCACGCAAATTGACGAGAATGGCAACAAGCGTTTCGTCGTCGAAGTATGCCTTATTCAGAATGTTCGCGGCGCGCAGTACATGAAAGCTTCCGGCAAGTTTCGTATTGGAAAGAATATCGTCCTCGATCACTTCAAGCTTCGGCGACGGTTGCAACTGAGGACTCACCAGCGCCACCGGGCGACACTCGATGCCATGTTTTTTAACGAGCGCGCCGGCGGGCGCACCGGCGCAGGCTTCGCGAAGTTCGGCAAAATGCTTCGCCAGCTTTTTTCTCATCAATCTGAGCGGCAGAAAATAGAGCGTGCCGTAGCGTCTGCGCGGCGGATTCGGGACGGCTGTGCCGCAGACATCGAACTGCAATGGATAGCCCGTGTCGTCAACCAGCATGTGCAAATCCTCATTGATCGAAAGCAGAAAGCCCTTCGTCGTGAGATCGCCCGCCGTCATGTGGTGGTCAATTCCCGCCTGCTCAAGACTCTCGATCCATTCCAGCGTGCTGACGCCGGACGAGACCGCGACATCCATCATCTGGAGCGGGCGCGCGGGCGGCAACAGCTTACTGACGAGAGCATTCAAGTCATCGAACCGGCGGCGGCAAGTAAGTTTATAAGTGCCGTTCTTCAATTGGAGCGAAGCGAAGAAATCCCGTTCCGCCTCCTCCTGCTGCGCCCCGTCAAACGCGCGAGGCGCGGACAGGTATATTTTTCGCGCCGTCAGAGTGCGGCGGTCGGCTGCATCTTCTTTTTCAGTTTTTGCTGTAAACATTTGCTCGGCGGTCTTAGGGCAAGGTCTGCGACTTATCGCCATCAATCTTAACGGGCGCATTGCGGCGATTCAGGTTGATTAAAAGTGAGCGAAGGAAAGTTGCAATCTCACGAACACTGCCACCTTGATCATCAGCGAAAAAGTCCTCGCGGCGCTGGCGAAAAAAGCCGGCGAAAAAACGAAGTTCGGCTTCATATTTCAGAGCACGCGCGTGATCCCTTCGTAATGCACTGCCGGCCCAGCCTGCGAGGTTCGACAAAGATCGCCTGTAGAGATGAGCGGGAACATCAAATAATCGCCCGGCGGTGGAACGCTCTAAGTCTTCCAACTGCATCAAGGCGCAGAACTTTCCATGTCCCGTATGCCATCTCCGGTGATACCGCTTGGTCATACGTTCGGCCTGCACCTCGGCTTCAACTGTAATGTGCGGTGCGTACAACCCCTGTCGCTGGCAACGCCAGAAGCGCGCTAGCAGCTCGTGGTCTTCAGTTGATCCGACACCGTCCTTAACGCGCTGGCAGACGGGTGAAAAGAGGCCGACTTGCTCAAACGCGCCGCGCCGAAAAGCGAGATTAGCCCCGACCAGACAAATTGCTTTTTCGGCGTTGACATAAAAAGGGCTGTCGCCATAATCAATGAGCGCCAGCGGAGACCAGTGCATATTTGACACGAGCCAGGCCGGCGGCCCGGTCTCCCATCTGGGTAGAACTTTGCCGCCGACGAAATCCACCTCCGGGTGTTCGTCAAACGCGCGCTTGATCGCCGCCACCCAGTCGCGCGCCACCCGCACGTCATCGTCCGTAAACGCGATGATCGGCGCACGCGCGCACGCGATCCCGGCATTGCGCGCGTGCGAAAGCCCCTGCTGGCGCTCAAAGAGATATCGGACGTTGCCGTGGCCGCATGTGCTGAACGACTCAACCACCTCGCGCGTGTGATCGGTCGAGTTATTGTCAACGACGATCAGTTCATAACGCGCCTCGCCCGTCTCCTGGGCAAGTACGCTTTCGAGCGCGCCCGGTAAGATGTCACAACGGTTGTAGGTGCTGATGACAACTGAAACATCAAATTGCTCATCCATGCTCTTCAATCCTTTTCTGACCGCAATCGCAGCCCTCGAGGTGCGCCCGCAGGTCTCATTTATTACCCGCCACGCTCGCCTTCTTCTGCATGAAGGCTTTAGCGAAAGCTCCCACTTCGGCGAGGTGCGAGCGGCTGCGCTTCGCCATCTCCTGCGCGTAGCGCGTGCGGATATAGCTGGCGAGATATCGCACGTTGCTCTCGTGTCGGAGCGACAAACTTTCCGACCCACGCGCGGCGGCAGCCAGCCAGCGCATCGAGTCCGTCATCAACTCGCGATAAATGTAGGCGGGCGTACCAAAGAGCGAGAGCGCATCGCATTGTCCTTCGACCAGCCGCCCGTCCGCCCCTATCTCTTCTTTAATACGCATCAGCGAAGAGAACTTGCCGTGTCCCGTATGCCACGCGCGATGGTAGGCTTTAGTCAGGCGTTCGGGTTGCACGTCGGCGTGGCTGACAACGGAAGGCGCGTACATACCCTGGCGTCCGGCACGCCAGAGCCGCAGCATCAGGTCGTGATCTTCCGCCGAGCCGATGCCGTCCCTGATGCGTCCCAACTCGGGCGCGAATAATCCGACCCGGTCGAAGGCGGCGCGGCGAAAGGATTTGCTGACGAAACAAACAGGATAATCGGCGTTTGAATAAAAGGTCGTGTCGCCATGATCTGCCAGCGCCAACGGTGCCCAATGTTCTCGCGTCAACCATGCGGGGGGGGTGCTCTTCCATCTGGGCAGAACTTTGCCGCCGACGAAATCCACCTCCGGGTGTTCGTCAAACGCGCGCTTGATTGCCGCCACCCAGTCGCGCGCCACCCGTGTGTCATCATCCGTGAACGCGATGATCGGCGCGCGGGCGCGCTCGATGCCGGCGTTCCATCCGTAAGAAAGTCCCTGCCGGCCCTCGAAGACGTACTGCATGTTGCTGCTGTGACCGCGATTGATGAAAGCCTCGATCACTTCGCGCGTCCGGTCGGTCGAGTTGTTATCAACGACAACTACTTCGTAGCGCACCCCGCCCGTCTTCTGCGCCAGCACGCTTTCGAGCGCGCCCGGCAGGATGTCACAACGATTGTAGGTGCTGATGACCACTGACACATCTATCGGTTCATTCATACTCTTCGCCCTCTTCTGACAAGTCTCACCTGTATTCATGCCGTCCGCTTGTCTTTAAGCGTCTGGGTCGCAACCTGGCTCGACAAGCGATCTGGCGGCGCAGCGTTTTCGAGATCGTCAACGTGTGCCAGCAGTCGCCATTCGTGCGGCGCGTAAAACCCGCCGCGCACGATTGCGTCGCCCGGATCAACCCGCAGGCTCGTCGCGTGATACTGCCAGTCAATATCGTGCGGCGCGCCGCGCTCTTTGAGCGTCGCATCGATGTAATAGATTCCCGGTTGCAAACCGAGTTCGGCAGAGGAAAATTCGATGACGCCGCCCGCGGGTTCGAGATCAAGGCGCACGCCCTCCAGGCCGGTCGTGTACTGGCAACTCAGATGGCCGTCCTGTGAATAAAAGAAGATTTCAACCACCGCATCCGGCACGCGCGCGCGCGCCGCGTAAGCCACGCGCGCCGTGAGCGGCGCGCCCGTGTAGAACACCTCGGCTTGCGCCCCCTCGGCGTTCAGGAAACTGATGCCGGTAATTCTGGCCGCCTGTTGTCCGTCCGCCGACGCCGTGTTTTGTTGCCCCGGCGGGGCCTGGGAATCGGGCGCGGCGTTGCGGTACTCGCCGATCACTTCGCGCGGCGCGCCAATCGCCCGCACCTCGCCGCGCTGCATCAGGATCACGCGGTCGCACAGACGCTCGACCGCGCCGAGATCGTGCGAGATGAAAACGATGGTTGTGCCGCTGTCGCGCAATTCGCCGATGCGTTGCAGACACTTCTCCTGAAAGGCCGCGTCGCCGACCGCCAACACTTCGTCAAGCAGCAGGATGTCCGGTTGGAGAAAGGCGGCAACGGCGAATCCAAGGCGCACATACATGCCGGAAGAAAAGCGCTTGACGGGCACATCTATAAATTGTTTGACGCCCGCGAACTCAACTATTTGGTCGAGCTTCTCCGTGATCTCGCGACGGCTCATGCCGAGGATCGAACCGCTCAGGTAAATGTTTTCGCGTCCCGTGAGTTCCTGATGAAAGCCCGAGCCGACTTCGATTAAAGCGGCGAGTCGCCCGTTGATCGTGATTTCCCCGGAAGTCGGCGTCGTGATGTTCGAGAGCAGTTTCAGCACGGTGCTCTTGCCCGCGCCGTTGTGCCCGATGATGCCGAGCGCCTCGCCGCGCTCGACGGCAAAACTGACATCTCGCACCGCCCAGAAATCCTGCGTGCGCCGCCGCAAACGCTGCAATTGGCGCACCAACGGATGCTGCGCCGCGTCAACCTCCGCTTCCTGCCGGACGCGGTATCTCTTCGAGACGTGGTCGAATTTAAGATCAATCATAAGTCTGCCGGCCACGTGTTTCAGATGATGTCGGCCACCGTCGCCTCGACGCGTTTGAAGTAAACATACGATGCCACGAGGAGAGCCACGGAGACGCAAGCCGAGAGCGCCAGCAAGCGAAAATCCGGCGGCCTGCCGTAGAGCATCACCTTGCGGAAGTTCTCGATCACGCCGACCATCGGGTTCAAATTGTAGGCGACGCGCAGGGCGGGCGCAGCCCCGTCGAGCGCGCTCAGCGGGTACGCCACCGGCGTCGCGTACATCCACAGTTGCAGCAGGAGCGGCATCGCCATCCCGATATCGCGAAAGCGCACTTGCGTCGCCGACATGAAGAGCGCCGTCGCCGTCGCGAAAAACGTCAGCACGACCATGATCGGGATCGCGTAGAGCGCATTCCACGTGAGCGGCACACGGTAGTAGCTCATCAGTCCCGCAAAGACGAGCGAGGCCACGAAAAAATCGAAGATCGCGGCAATGACATACGTGATGGGTAGAATCTCGCGCGGGAAATAGACTTTGGTCACAATTTGCGCGTGGTTGACGAGCGAATTGGTGGCATTGGCGAGCGCGGTCGAAAAGAACGTCCACGGCAATAACGCGACGTAAGCGAAGACTGGATACGGCGCGCCGTCGCTCGGCATCTTCGCGATATAGGCGAAAACCACGGTGAAGATCAACATCAACGAAAGCGGCTGCAAAATCGCCCACGCCACGCCGAGCACGGACTGCTTATAACGCACCTTGATGCGATGGAGGCTAAGCGTATAAAGCAAGTCTTTGTACTGCGCTAGTTTCGCGAGACTGCTGAACACGCCCGACTGCCGAAGCGAGGGGGGGCGAATGACCGTCACACGGCGCGGCGGTG
The DNA here is from genome assembly GCA_051006195.1 of Pyrinomonadaceae bacterium. Taxonomy (GTDB): domain Bacteria; phylum Acidobacteriota; class Blastocatellia; order Pyrinomonadales; family Pyrinomonadaceae; genus JAIVJZ01. The sequence goes on along the minus strand of JBPCIP010000103.1, from coordinate 9,460 downwards.
CGTCGGCGCGACGGAGACCGCCGCCGCTGCTGCTGTCAATCGAATTGGTTGAATGAGAGACCATTTGAATCGGAAACTCCGTCTAAGCCTGTGACAGTCTGATTCTCAAAATCTGGTGGACATTTTGAACACGTAGCGGTCGCGCAGGTCGTAAGCGCGCATCGCCAGGCGCGGCGAGAGGCGCAGCAGCAAAAGCGTCAAAGCGATCTTGCGGCTGCTAAAAAATGCGTTGGCCTTAGTCAGACATTCGCTCGCGCGACTGACATCGCCGCCGAACAGGGCTTGCTTGCCTTCGTACAAGTGGAACATGGCCTGCGTCCGCGCACGCTGTTCGTCAACCGCCGCTTGATCGGTGGAGGATAACTTCATCGTGCGCGTCAGCTTGTCGAGAAGTTTGAGAAAGTTTCGGCACAACCGGACGGGATCGGAGGTGTGGCTGCCGCGCCGCTGGCGATAACTCGCCAACACGCGGCGATGATAAGCGATGCGCCCGCCGCCGTGCAGAATCCTCAGCCACAAATCGAAATCTTCGGCGCTCCCCAGTTCTTCGTCGAACAATCCGGCGCGGAAAACAGTTTCGCGCCGCGCCGTGACCCCGCCCCACACGTAACATTCCTGCGCGACGAGCCGTGCGAAGGTGATCTCGCCTTCCGACGGGCACACCTCCATATAAGTTTTTCCGGCGTTCGATGATTCCCCGAAAAGCAGCGCGTTTGGGTAAATCACATCAATGCTCGCGTCGCGCTCCAACGCTTCGACGTGGGTGGAAAGATATTCCGGCTCCCACACATCATCGCTGTCGAGCAGCGCGATGAAACGCCCGCGCGAGGCCCGCAGCCCCGTATTGCGCGCCGCGCTCGACCCGCGATTCTCCTGCTCGATGTACACGATGCGCTCGCGGTATGGCGCGAGCGTTTGCTCTAACTCCTTCGTATCGGGCGAACCGTCGTTCACGACGATGATTTCGTAGTCGGTGAAGGTTTGCGCCAGCGCCGAGTCGAGCGCCTCGCCGATGTACTGCGCCGTGTTGTAGGCGGGCATAATGATGCTGACGGCGGGCTGACAGCCCCCCGGAGGCGGATGCGCCTCTGCCGCGTGCGGCTCCGGCGTCGCAGCATTCACATGCATTACTACCATTGCTCTTCCCCGCCCCGTGCGCCGGGCGATGACGCCGCGATTCTCGCTGATGATGTTACTGCCCCCGCCGAGACGGGCGCGCCTTCGTTTCTCGCAGCCGCTTCGTGCGCTGGCTCGCGAATCGGTTCCCAGCGCGCGTAGCGTTCGCCGCTCAGGAATTTGTAGCAGGCGATGAGCGAAGCGATGTTGGCGAGCACGAAATATTGCGGCAATGCCAGCAGGCGACTGTGGATGCCGAAGCGTTCGAGCAAGGCCGAAGCCGCTGCCGCTGCGTAACCGCCGAGTTGCGCGCCGAGCGCCAGCGCGTAAAAGATCGCATGCGACGCGAGCGCAAACGAAGCCAGCAGCAGCGCGATCAGGAAAAACGGCACGAGATAGCGCATCACCTTGTGCGAAAAGAGTTGCACGGCGTAGAAGCCGCTGCGCCGCGGGTTCATCATCGCGCGATGCCGCCACAGATCAGTATAGGTCTGCGTAATCACGCGCACGCGCATGCGCAGTTCCTTATCCGTTCGCCGGTTGGTTTCTTCCGTGCAGACGGCGGCGGGCTCGTAAATTGCGCGCAATCCCTGCTCGACCATCTTCGTCGCGATGAGAAAATCGCTGCACGCTTCGTTGTACATCGGCACGTAAGCGGTGCGGCGCACGGCATACAAACAACCCGATACACCGATTAATGAGCCGACGCGACTTTCGTGCTTTTTGAGCAGCGTTTCATACCCCCAATAAGAACGCGCGCCTTGCCCGACGCTCGACTTCGCGGGGTCAACATAGATCAAGCGTCCGGCGACGCAACCCACTGACTCGTCGGCGAAACTTTGCACGATCACCCGCAGCACGTTCGGTTCGTAGAGCGTCGTCGCATCGGAGAACAGGACGACCTCGCCGCGCGCCGTTTCGATGGCCGCATTCTGCGCGGCGGTCTTGCCGAGGCGCTGCCCCTGGCGATGCAGTCGCACGCCGCGCGGCGCAAACGAGCGCGCGATCTCGTCCGTCCGGTCGCTCGAACAATCCGAGGCGACGATGATCTCCACCGACTCTTTCGGATAATCGAGCGCGAGCGTGTTCTCAAGTTTCGCGGCGATGTCTCGTTCTTCGTTGTAAGCGGTGATGATCACGCTCACGGTCGGCAGGATGTCCGCGCGGACGACGCCGCGCGCATAGAGACGACTGACGACGAGCAGCAGCAGCGGATACCCGACATAGGTGTAGAGGAGCGCCGCCGCGCTCAACCAGAAAACGATCTCCATCGCCGGCTTCATGTTCATTGCTGCCCGCCTCCGGCCACCTCAAGTTCGTTGAATGAAGGCGCAGCTAACGCTTTTTCTTTCGCTTCGTTTGTTACCTTGCCGCCCGCGAGTTCTCCTTTCTCGCATTTCGCTTGATAGATGCGGCGCAGGCAGACGGCGTAGGCCACCAGATAATAGATGTACCATTGATAAGCGACGGAGGAGAAGAAACTGGCAACCATGTAACCGACGATGCTCGCCTGCACTCCGATCACAAGATAGTAAATAGATGGATAAGGACGCCCCGCCGCGAACATTTCACGCTCGATGCGCCGCAACCTTTTAAGCGGCGTCACCATGAAGAGCACATATAAGATCAGCGCCGCCAAACCGATCTCGGTCATCACTTGCAGATAAGCGTTATGGTTGACCGCTTCGCGAATAGAGATGATGCGGAAATTCCCCATCCCGATGCCGAACACCGGATTATTGGCTGCCGCCGACAACGATTTCAGCAATAACGCCTCACGCGAAAAAAACGATCCGGTGCGATCCTTGCTGCTGTCGAAAATGGAGAGCACGCGCGTCGAGTATTCTCCCGGCGCTAAGGCGAAGAAGAGCACGAAGCAGAGCACAAGTAACACGATGAGCGTGAAGCGATTGCGCCGCCCGAGTTTCCAACCGAGGATGGTCGTCGCGCACACGAGTCCCAGAAAGCCCGTGCGCGAAAACGTCACAACGATGCCGCCAAGCATCAGGACAGTGAGGCCCGCATACAACGCCTTGCTCACCGGATTGCGCGTCGCGAACAGAAGGGCCACGCTGATCGGCACCATCGTCTGAAGGTGCAGCGCGAGATCGTTCGGGTTGCCGAAGATGCCGCCAATGATGCCCGCCACGCGATATCCTTCAACCGGAACGCGCCCGCTTAAATGATCGTTGATCGCCCCGACGCTCAGCACGAAACTGACCGCGAGCACCAAAAACAACATGCCCCGTAACCGACGTTCCGTGCGCACCACGTTGACCATCACGACAAAGATGACGATAGCTTTAAGGAACGCGTCGCTCCACTGATCCCACGCGAGGCGCGGCTCAATCGCGAGGGGGATCGATAACAAACCGGCCAGACACAATAGCAAGGCCAAGTTAACTTCGCGCGGGCGCGTCGTGAGCGTGCCTTCGAGCATGAGCTGCGATGGCACGAAGACAGCTAGCATGAGCAAACCGAGCGCAAACGCGATTGAGGCGGTCAGCGGTGACGGGTAAAATTCGTAGGGTCGAAAATAGAGGACAATGGTGAAGAGAAATAGTCCCCCGTAAGTGAATGAGTGGCCATGCTTAAGCAGCCAGCCGTGTTCCTTGACCGCGCCGCGCGGCGAAAGTTGTGCGCCAGCGGAACTGTTCGCCCCCGCCGCATCATCAGCGACGCCCGCATCATCAGCGATGCTATGTTCAGCCTTGAGCGGCCAGCTTTCAGTTGCCGTACTGTTCGCTGCTCCCTCTTCATCCGAGGCCAGACGGCGTCGCCCCGCCGCCGGGCGGGTGACAGGATCATAATCAAGAATTTGACGCTGACCACCATTCATCTTCGATACTCTTTTACAGCAATAACTTTCCCTTGAAAGAAAACAGCCGCCGCCGAAGACCGCAAGCCGGAGGCTCTACATTGTACGTCCTCGCTGAGGTTCAAGCTCTTTCCGTTTTCGCCGCGAAGCGCTGTCGTAGGCTTGCAACGGTTTACGGCCCCTTGTTCACAAATCGCTCAGGCAGCGGAAACAAACCGTGCGCCAGCGATTTTTTGAATTCTTTTTAAATCCACATTTGTCAAACTTTCATAGTTTGACTTAAACCAAATAGCATGGCAAGCATTGACCCTCCCGGATCATCGTCACGCGTGAGAGATCGGGAGGGCTCTGTTGTTTCATGGGAGATGGGCTTTAGGCGGCGACGCCGGTTTCGTCGCCGACAAGCACGAGCGCCCGGATGCGTTCGCGCAGCGAAGTCTCAAAGCGTCGCGCCTCTTCGATCTCGCCGAAGGCCAGCGCACGCAGTTCCTGCTCGATGCGGCGGCGGTAATCCGAGACAAGCGAATCGGAGACGCCGAGGCGCGCCGCCGCCTCCAGTTGTGTGACGTGATCGGCGCTGAGATAGCAGTGCCATAATACGCCGAGCATCCGGTCGTACTGCTTGGTCTTGCCGCGCACGCTTGTATGCAATCCTCTGAGGAAACGATCCACGTAGCTGCCGGCCTCCTGCTCGGACTCGCGCCGGAGCAATCCCTGTTCGGGGTTTTCGCTCCCGTCAACCGGCTCGAAAGTCCTGCCGCTCTCATCATCATCGCCGCCGCCCAGCGGCACGAGATAAATGTCCATGACAGGCAGGCGAGACATCACGAGGCTGCGCAGGCTGCGCACGTCCACGGGGGCATCGCCCGCTTCTAAAATGCAGATGATCAAATCTTCGAGATCGGAGTTGCTGATAATGATCTGCGAGTCGCCGGTGCAACCGACCATGCGCGTGTCGCGCTGGCGCATGGGGATCATTTGAATGCGCTGCTCTAACTCCTGCCCGCCCCGGCGCGGTTTGCTGTCCGCCCATTCGCTCAAACCGTAGACGCGATCCGCGAGACGGCGATGCGGTTCGTCTGCCACACTCCCAGAACCGCCGTCGAAACGACGGAAGTTTGCGCTCGACTGAATGATCGTCGAGATGCGGCGCGCGAGACGATAAGATTCGGGATGGCGTTTGCGCAATTCCGCCGTCAGCAAATTGGTCAACTCGATCTGGCTGATCTCGCATTCGATCTCGGCGTCGGTCATCTCCGTTTCGAGGTAATGCTGAAAACGCGCTTTGCTCAGGAGCGTGACGAAGAGTTCCTGCGTCAGGTCAACATAAGCGTTGCCACGCTCCGCGCCTTCGACGAGCAAACCCGCGCTGTGCGAAGCGCGCACGAGCGGGTGGCTGCAAACGATGCGGTGCAGTTCCGTCCAGAGGCGGGAGACATCAGAGCGATGCAGCGAGTCGACCCAGTGGGCGTTCGTTCCACGCGCGGGGCGATCAGTGCCGGTCCCGACGGCGGGTAGCATCCGCTCCGGCGCATGCACTTCTTCTTCAGTAGTGCTGGTCATGGAATTATTGAGTGAGTGATTATGATGAGCGGATGTTGCAGCCATGTTATTAAGTAGTTACTACAAAGCCAATTTTCCGGGCGGCACAGTGGGAATTGTTTGCTTCAGACAAGTTTTGACTAGAGGTTGGAAATGTCGCCGCTTCACTTTAGATTGACCGTGTTGCTCTGAAGAATCACAACACGCGGCGATGTAAACAGACCAGCGCAGCACGTGCCCTTACCGAATTGCCGTCCCTGCGAGCAGTTGACTCGTCCGACCGGCAAAATTGAAAATTTCAAAGCTCAACATGTTGTTCTCTGTACATCCTTAATTGAGTTGTCGCTCATTATCTATGGACAGGGCGCGAAACGCAATAAGCAACTTTTCCGCATCTGGGTATAGAGAACCGGAAGGATCATGCTTCGGACGATCCTGTTTTGCGTAACACACACGTATGGCGGCGGTGCGTGCCGAAGGCTCGGCATCGCGTGTTTTCGGGGAGAGACCGAAAGATTGCGACCACCCGTGTGCGTTGATTTGGCAGTGCCGATCTGGATTGTCCGTGCCAATGACCGCAAAGGGGAACAGGCGCGGTCAGCCAGAGCAGGAATCAGGAAACTATGACGCTTCCCGAAGACAAAATGATAGTAGCAGTTAGCCATAGAATGAGCAACATCTTTTTACATGCGCCGCAACACACTGTAAAAAGGAAGAAATCCGTGTCGAGCGCACACCGAGTTATGGAACTATCCGGCTATTAACGATTTCTCTGTTAGTGACCAAGCGGAGCGCCCAATTGACTAAGGCCGATAGCTGTGGCTCCTCACTTCCGTCAGTCTCTATCGGCTTGTTGGTGCTGTGCCTGATTTAACGTGCGGCGCGCTTCAACAAGAGCCTCAACCAACGTTTGGACGCCTTCGTTTGCAGGCTCGGTCGGGTTAGGTAGTAAGGAGAGGAACCGTGGGTTCTTTAAGCACAGCCAAATTTTGCAAATATAAAACCTGCCCGTCCGCCGAGATGCTCTTGAATTACACGCGGGCCACGATAACACACGAACTGCGACAAGAGATGGCGACGCATCTCGATGCTTGCGACTTCTGCGATGCGGAACTGCGGCTGCTCTCCAAGTTTCCGCCTGTCGAGGCGGTGGTCTGCCCGAAGGTCAAAATACCTCTCGCGCTCTACCGTCTCGCCAAAGATTTACTGCTCGTCTCGGCCAACGCTGCCGGGCGCACCGTAGAACTTCTCTCTGACAGGGAACGGCTCTCGCTGACCGATGCCTGAAATCGCACTTCTCTCTCACCCGGCGCGCTTTCAGAGCGGCACCACTTGCCCCTACTCACCTTTTGAGGCCGCCGCACCCTCGTAAATTCCTTCGATCAACTTGCCGTACTTTTCATCGATCACACGCCGTTTTACTTTCAACGTCGGCGTCATTTCTCCGCTGTCAATCGAAAATTCTTCGGGCAGGAGGGCGACGCGCCGCACGCGCTCGTAGTCGTTGAGCGACGCGGTCAGCGACGCCACCTCGCGTTGCACAAGACGCACGGCAGCCGGGTCGCGGCTGAGCGCGGCGTAATCGCTCTGACCCACCTTCTTCCTGCCCGCCGTCTCTGCTGCGCCCTCTCCAATTTCCGCGAGCGCGTTCTGCAATGCCTCCCAATCGGGCACGATGAGGGCCGCCGGCGCTTTGCGTCCCGCACCGACCACTACTACTTGGTTGACGAACACGCTCTGCTTGATCAAGCTCTCGACCTGCTGCGGCGCGACATACTTGCCGTTCGACAACTTGAATAATTCCTTCTTCCGGTCCGTGATGAAGAAATGCCCGTGCTGGTCCATGTGCCCGACATCGCCCGTCCTGAACCACCCTTCGGCGTCCAACACGGCGGCGGTCTCCTGCGGGTGTTCGTAATAGCCGCGCATCAGGTTCGGGCCGCGCACGAGAATCTCGCCCTCCGCGTCCAACTTCATCTCGATGCCGGGAAACGGCAGACCGATGGAGCCGACCTTGTTGTCATCGGGTCGATTGGCTGAAGTGATACACGTCTCGGTCATGCCGTATCCCTGCAAAATCGGGATGCCCGCGGCGAGGAACGCATAAGAGAGAGCGGGCGACAGGGGCGCGCCGCCCGACACAAAATAACGCAGCCGCCCGCCCACGCCCGCCCGCCATTTTGCGAAGACCAGACGGCTCGCGATCTCCTGTTGCACCTCAAGAAGCGGCGGCACACGCTCGCGCTTGTCCGTCAATTCCGCATAACGCTTCCCCGTCTCCAGAGACCATATAAACACCTTGCGTCGCCACCCGCGCGCCGCCATGCCCTTCTTCACGATGCGATGGTAGACCTTCTCAAACAGGCGCGGCACGGCGGTCATGATCGTCGGTCGCACCTCGTTCAAATATTCCGCGAGTTGATCGACGGAAGGAGCGTAATAAACCGAAACGCCGTTCCAGCAGAAAACGTAGAAGACCGTCCGCTCGAAGATGTGTGAGAGCGGGAGGACGGAGAGCGATACGTCCTCTGCGTTGATCGGCAGCGCGCTCGTGATCGCGTGGACGTTTGAAACGAAGGCCGCATGGGTGAGCATGACGCCCTTCGGTTCGCCGGTCGTGCCGGAGGTGTAGATGATCGTCGCCACGTCGTCCGGCTCAATGGCGCTGAGGAGACGGTCGAACGCCGCCGGGTCTTCCCGGTCGCGCTCTGCGCCCGCCTGCTCTAAAGCCTCCAGCGTTAAATGCTCAGCCTCCCTCGCCGCCGCCGCGCTGCCCTCCGCGTCGAAGAAGATGAGCCGCTCGATTCCGCCGTAGCCTTCGATGCCCGCCCGCGCGTGTCGATAAACTTTCTTCCCCGATACGAACATCACCCGCGCTCGTGAATCCGACAAGATGTAACGCACTTGCTCGACGGCCTGTGTCGTGTAGACGGGGACGTTCACTGCGCCGAGACTGAGGATGGCGAGATCGGTGATTGACCATTCGGGACGATTCTCCGACAGCAACGCCACGCGGTCGCCCTGCCGCACGCCCAGAGCCGCCAATCCCAACGCAATCGCACGCACGCGCGCCGCGACCGCCCCGCCGGAGAGATGCTGCCATTCGCCTCTACGCTTCTCATTCAACGCATTCGGCTTGCCGTGCCTGCGCAAAGCGCTGAGACACAACTCCGGCAACGTCGCGGGAAGCGTAGCAGGTGGCGTTTGCATTGATACTGCCATGAGCTAATCAGTGAATGACATCGGATCGCGCGAACTGCGGATACCTGCGACATTATTGCCCGGTGCTTGCGCTACCGCATACGACAGGCCGCTCGGCTCCCGCCGGTCTGAGCGCTAAACGCCACCATCACACAAGGAGCGGTATCAAGCAGACATGGCCCGGCGCTTGAGAGAAATTGTCACAAGCGCCACCCATGAGCTACTCACGAACTCGGGTTTTAGCCTCCGGCGTTGTATTGAGTGTTGCTCTGAAATAGTTGATCGCGCGTTCCAGTCCTTCGCGCAATGGAATGGTCGGCGTCCAGCCGAATAACTGTTGGGCGCGCGTGATATCGGGTTGACGCTGTTTCGGGTCGTCGGCGGGGAGCGGACAGTAGCGCAGTTTCACGTCTGTGTCGCACAAGCGCGTGATTTCTTCGGCTAGTTGGCGCATGGTGAACTCGCCCGGATTGCCCAGATTTACCGGATCATGCACGCTCCCGACTTGTCTATTCGCTTCCGTGTTCATCAACTTAATCAGTCCTTCGACGAGATCGTCCACATAGCAAAATGAGCGCGTCTGCTCGCCTGTGCCATAGATGGTCAACTCTTGCCCTTTGAGCGCCTGCACGATGAAGTTTGAGACGACGCGCCCATCGTTCTCCAGCATCCGCGGGCCATACGTATTGAAGATGCGCGCGATCCGCGTGTCCACGTTGTTCTGCCGGTAGTAGTCCATCATCAAAGTTTCGGCGAGGCGCTTGCCCTCGTCGTAGCATGATC
>JBPCIP010000102.1:0-65881 GCA_051006195.1 Pyrinomonadaceae bacterium | reverse complement strand
GGCGCGGCGCGCTCTTCCTTGTTCGCTGTTTCGCCCGCCTCTCTTCTGTTCTCCACCGGGGGCGCGCCGGGTTTCCATCCAGCGCGTTGCAGCAGGGGCACGGCGAAGCGCACGGGCACGGCGAAGTTTGCGTCCGGCAAGCCTTCAAAGATGCCGAAGTTGACGCCGATGACCCGACCCGTCTGCCCGAACAACGGCGCGCCCGATCCGCCCTCGGCGGTGCGTGCATCGTAGATGATGCGGCGCGTCTGGAAGTCGGTGATGTGCCCCTGCGTCGTGAAGGGCTTGATCAAATTGCGCGAAGCGAGATGGCCGACGAGCACGTCGAGCGACGAGCCGTATCGCTGCTTGATTCCGGCGGCCTCTTCATCCGGCAGCGAGACGAGAATGCGATCCGGCCCCGAAGGATAGCCCATCATGACCACCGCCTTGCCGATGGCCTCGGCGTCTGAGTTCTCATCGAGCGGAAGGGCGGGGATGCTTGCGGCCAATGCGGCGTTATCGAAGAAGCAGACGGCCAGATCGTCACGCGCGGAAGTTTGTTTGAGCTTCAGCACGAGTGCTTGCGGATAGCCGGGAAAGTAAGCGAGCAGTTTCGTCAAGCGCGGCTTGCCGCTGACGGTGCTGCTCAGAACCATCGAACGTTCGTCGGCCACCCACGGCTCGGCTCCGACGTGGCGGTTCGTCACCACGTAGCCGCCTCCGACGTGAAAGCCCGTCCCGACGTAAGGAAATTCGGCGATAGCCCCGTTGCCGTCAGGAGTCAGCGAATCCGTCGGCTCACCCTCAGGCAGGGCAGGGTCGGTCTCCGCGTTAGCCTCCTGCCGTTCGGGATAACGTAGCGGGCGGCCTGTCCCTCTCTCGACGAAGATGTACAGGCCGGAGAGCAGACAGACGCCGTTGCCATACTCGCCGCGCAGTTTCGGTGCGAGCGAAAGACTGTTGATGATGTCTTTATTGGAGCGGTTAACTTCCTCAAACTGATTTTGCGACTCCCCCATCCGCTGGTTCAGACGCCCGATCTGCGCGTTCTGTTCTTCGATGCGGCGGCGGCTTTGCTCCAATTCTTTGTAGCCCGCGAAACCGAGATAGAGGATACCGCCGACCAGCGCGACGACGATGAGAAGCGCGATGATCTTCGTGCTCAGGTTGATCTCGCGGACGAGTTCGCGCGTGAACTCTCGCAGAAAGACTTTGGCGTCGTCGCGCCGCGCCGTGGCCGCCGACTCGATTGCAGCATTCTCGATGAAGGGCGCGACATGCACGTCCGCGCGGCGATTCGTGACAAGCGTGGGCGGTGAATTGATGGGAAAGAACTGAAGGACAAAATCCGTCTCAGGGAGGCGCACCTGATCGCCATCCGCGATCAACTTGTCGGGCGCAAGCAAGACCTCGTTATGGGTCAGCCGGAGCGAACGGTCGAAATCGGCGACGCGGTAAATTCCGTTCGAGCGCGCGAGTTCGAGCACGAAGCCGTTGGCCTGTGGGATGGCTTCGGGTTGGAAACGCAGGTGGCAATCCGCGCCCGACCCGATGCGGATACGGTCGTGCATGAACACTTCCGTGTGTCGCTCTTCCCCGATCTCGACATGAACTACCAGACCACTTGCCATACGTCTCAACTTCAATCCGGTTCAATGCTCTTAAATCAAAAAGGCGACCGCGCTGCGACCGCCATCCTTAAACTCGCGGTCTCCAGTGGCGCGCAGTCGCCAATGCCGTCCATTTTATACTAAGATTCATCCCCCCGGCAAAATTAACTGTTACTTTGCAAATAGTTAACGCGCCCCGGAAATATTGACCAAGGGTATCATACAGGCTGGAACCGGAGGCCGCTGCGCCGCGCCGAATCCGGCGAAGCCCATCTTGATGAAGTGAGTTGTGATGAAAGAGACTTCTGTAATCGTGGATAAGGAAAGAGTCTGTGCGCTGGCTCCGGTTGCCTATGCGCCGATTCAACATCATGTGTTGGTGTGCGGCGGAAAGTCCTGTCTGGCCGCGGGCAGCGCGGAAGTGAAAGAAGCGTTCGGACGCGAGTTGAAGGCGCGCGAGTTGCTTTTTGGGAAAGCCGCGAAGGGCAAGAATCCGCAGGGCAGCATCGTCCTCACCGAGTGCGGTTCGGTCGGTTTCTGCGCGGTGGGCGCGGCGGTGCTGGTCTACCCGGACGGCATTTGGTATGCGCAGGTGCGGGCGGCGGACGTGCCGGAGATCATCGAAGAGCATCTCATCAAAGGGCGCGTCGTCGAACGCCTCGCGCTGCTCAAATTGCCTGCCGCAGAGTCCGGCGTGGCCTGAGCGGTTTGCACGGCTTGAAGTAAAACTAAATCCTCTGGCGATTCGTAAACAATTCCGACCTGAAGAAAGTTGCGGCGAACCAACGCGCGCCGGGCGAGACGATGCAACAGCGCCCGCTTTCCCCTGCATCCAACCGCGCGAGCCTGCATTGCCGTCAATCGGCCTGACACTAAATTCTGGAGCCAACACATGATGTTTCGTTTTTCCCGAAGAGTTCTGCAAATTTCCTTTTTCGCGCTGGCCGCGTTTATTTTTCTGCCCGCGTCCATAGTGCTGGCGCAAACTAAAACGCCGCGCCTCGACTATCGCGAGCGCACGCTCGCCAATGGCCTGAGAGTATTGAGCGCGGTGGATAAGTCCAGCCCGACCGTGGCGATTCAGGTTTGGTACAAAGTCGGCTCCAAAGACGACCCCGAAGGCCGCAGCGGTTTCGCCCATCTCTTCGAGCACATCATGTTCAAGAGCACGAAGAACATGAAATCCGAAATGCTGGATCGCCTGACCGAAGATGTCGGCGGGATGAATAACGCCTTCACCGCCGACGACGTAACGGTTTATTTCGAAGTCGTCCCGTCAAACTATTTGGAGACGCTGCTCTGGGCTGAGGCCGAGCGCCTCGCCTCGCTCAACGTGGACGACCCCAATTTCAAGTCGGAGCGCGACGTGGTCAAGGAAGAGTTTCGCGAACGCATCCTCGCGCCGCCCTACGGCAAACTCTTCTACCTGCTGGAACAGAAATCTTTCGTCAAGCATCCCTATCGCCGCCCCGGTATCGGCAGCATCGAAGATTTAGACTCCGCCGCCATCGAAGATGTGCGCGCCTTCCACTCCACTTTTTATCGCCCCGACAATGCGACGCTCGTCGTCGTCGGCGACTTCGAGCAGAAACAGTTTGATACGTGGGTTGATAAATATTTCACGGGAATTCCTAAACCCAACAAACCGCTTCCGCGCGTGGACGTGAAAGAACCGGCGCGTGCGGGTGAGACGCGCGTCGTCGAATTCGGCCAGAATGTGCCGCTCCCCGCCGTGGCTTTCACGTATCTGGTGTCGCCCAAAGCGAGCGAGGATTCGGATGCCTTGCGCCTCGCCGAGTCGATTTTGTCGTCGGGCGAATCGTCGCGCCTCTATCGTTCGCTCGTCTACGAGCAGCAGGTGGCGCAAAGTGCGAGCGCGGGAACGGATTTACGCGAAGATGTGAGCCTCTTCCAATTCTTCGCCATCGTCGCGGGCGGCAAGAAACCCGATGACGCGGAACGCGCGCTGTTGGCCGAAATCAAGAAGATACAAGACGCGCCCGTCGCGGCGGCAGAATTAGAGAAGGCCAAAAACCAGATCATCACTGCCCAACTGCTGGAACGCGAAACCAACAACGGCAAAGCTCTCGCCCTCGGCGATGCCGCCGTCCTGCTCGGCGACCCGAACCGCGCCAACACGGACATCGAACGCCTCTCCAAAGTCACGGCGGCTGACATTCAGCGCGTGATGAAAAAGTATCTGACCGACGCAAACCGGCTCGTGATTTATTACCTGCCCGAATCGCTCCGCCCGGCGAAGCCCGCCGCCGTGGGCGAGAAAACCGGAACGGGTAAAGCGATAAAGCCGCGCGACGCGCACCAGACAAAGGGAGAGAAATAAGATGAGCATCATCAAAGAAGTGTCTCGCCGCGCTTTGCATCTATTCGTTCTCGTCGGTTGGTTGACCTTGCTGCCGGTCATCGCCATGGCGCAAGCTGCGACGCCGCAGGCAACGCCGCCGCCGCCCGCCGCGCCGCGCAGCGTGCCCGTCCCGAAACCCGTCGAGCGAACTTTGCCGAACGGTTTGCGCATCGTCGTCGTCGAGCGCAGCAACGTGCCGCTCGTCTCGTCGGCGTTGGTCATCAAGAACGGCGGCGAAGTTGACCCGCAAGCGTTGGCCGGACTCGCCGACCTGACCGCCTCGCTCTTGACGAAGGGAACCGCGACGCGCACCGCGCCGCAAATCGCCGAAGCCATCGAAGCCCTCGGCGGTTCCATCGAATCGGGCGCGCGTTGGGACGCTTCGACCGCGAGCGTCGGCGTAATGTCGGCGCGCATCGGCGCGGCGATGGAGATACTCGCCGATGTCGTGCGCCGTCCGACTTTCAAAGACGAAGAGATCGAACGGCTGCGCCAGCAGTATCTTGACGATTTGACCGTCGCGCTCGGCCAGCCCGGTTCCATCGCGCGCTACGTTGCCTCGCGCGTCGTCTTCGGCGATGCGCCCTACGGCCATCCTTTGTCGGGCACGCCCGAATCCATCGCCGCCATCAAACGCGCCGATATCGTCGGGATGCACATGACTTACTATCGCCCTGACAACGCCATCCTCATCATCGGCGGCGACATCACAGCGGACGATGCCTTCAAGACTGCCGAACGCTTCTTCGCCGATTGGCAAAAACCCGCCGCGCCGCTTCCGGCTGCAAGCGGGAAGGACGCGGCGGCGAAGGACATGAACAAAGGACAGCGCGTCGTGGTCATCGACAAACCCGACGCGGGACAGGCCGCCGTGCTCGTCGCGCGCACGGGGATTCGACGTACCGACCCGGAATTCTTTCGCGGCATCGTCGCCAACTCGGTTTTGAGCGGCTACTCCGGTCGGCTCAATCAGGAGATTCGCATCAAGCGCGGTTTGAGCTACGGAGCACGCAGCGCGCTGGAGACGCGGCGCGAAGTGGGGCCTTTCACAGCAGAGGCGCAGACGAAGAACGAATCGGGCGCGGTCGTCGCCAGTCTCCTGCTCGGCGAAGTCGGACGCCTCGCGAGCGGCGAACTCCCCGACCTCGAATTGACGCCGCGCAAGGCCGTGCTCATCGGCGGCTTCGCGCGCAACCTGGAAACCGCGAGCGGGCTGGTGTCGCAAGTGGCGTCGCTCGCGCTGCAAGGCTTGAGTTTCGACGAGATCAATAAATACATCAACAACGTGCAATCGATCACCGCGAAAGACGTGCAGGGCTTCGCCGGGTCGCGGCTCGATGCGAAGGGCACGAACATCATCATCGTCGGCGACGCCAAAAAGTTTCTTCCCGAATTGCAAAAGCTGTATCCGAACGTGGAAGTGATCCCGGTCGGCGAACTCAATCTCAACAACGCGGAATTGCGCAAGGCGAAGTAAGTGAGCGTAGCGAGCAGTTCTCTCACTCGATTGAGTGAGAGAACTGCTCGCCTTAGCTATTGCTTTTAATTTCGTCGTTCATCGTTAAGTGAATCTCTCCCGTCTGAACTCTGGCAAAGAGGAAATCAGTATGTTGAATAATTCAGGCGCGAAGCGAAACGCGCTTTTAAGTTGCGCGTTGTTCTTTCTCATGGCTTCTGCTTCTCACGCATCGGGAGGGGCTGTTTATTCACCTCAGAACCACGCGACGGGCGGCGCGCAGGTTGATGCTGATGTCGCGGTTCGTCAACTGACCGACCGCGACCCGTTCGTGCGCCAGCGCGCGGCGGAAGCGTTGGCGCGTCTGGCCGCCACCGAAAAGCGCAAACTCATTGAAGGCTACCGGCTGCAAGAGAAGAACGCGCGCGCGCGGCTCGCGCTCGACTGGGCGCTCTACCGGATGGGCAAAACCGACGCGCTCTTTGCCGTGGTGCGCGATCTCGATTCTTCGCGCACCAACCAATCCGAAGCCTACCTCGCCGAACTCGAAACGCCCGAACCGCTCTACAAGCTGCTTTCGCGCGTCAACGGCCATATCCAGATCAAACTGCTCGAAGCCCTCGCCCGCACCGGCAACGCCGAAACCTTAGAGATCATCGAGCCATACGCTGCTTCCTTCGACCCCAAGATCGCAGATGCCGCGCGCTTCGCCAAACGCGAAATCACGCTCCGCCTCGCCGCGCCGCAAACAGAGATGAAAACGCGGGCGCGGCAGGCGGGTGAAATTCCTGCTCAGCCGCAATTCTGAACATTGGAATAAAGAGACGTGCGAACGGGACACCGCGCTGCGCCGCTTATTCGCCGCTCGCCGTTTACGGGAACGCGCTCGCATGCAAACCCTTAGTCCGTGCTCGCTCTCAAAAAGAATACTTGAGAGCTAACTGAACGCGGCGCGCAGGAGTAGTAGTAGTTGTCGCCTGGCCGAAACCGGGAGATTCAAGCACACGCACCGGAATACCGAAATTAGCGCGGTTGGTAAAATTGAAGATTTCTGCGCGGAGACTGAACGTCTGCTGCTCAGGGAGTGAAAAAGTTTTAGTCAAGGCCAGATTTAGTTCGAGTGTGCTGCCGGCTCGAAACGTATTGCGACCCACTTGACCATCCGTCCCGACCGGCGCACGCAGGGTATTTCGATCCGTAGCTAGTGATAACGGTTGCCGGCGGTCGCCCGTGATAACCAAGCCTTCCGTTGTGTTCAAGCGGTCTGTGATGTTGCCATCGAGGTTTACGTCAATGTATGTGTTGACGGTGAAGGGCTGTCCTGTCTGGAACTGTCCGGTCGTCGCCAGTTGCAGGTTGCCGAGAATGACTTGAAACAGCTTTTCGCTGTTAGCGAAATCCGGCAGTTTGTAAATAGCCTCGTAGGTTAGCCGATGGCGGACATCGAAATTAGCCACCGCCCTTTCACCGGCCCGCGTCAGGCTGTTTTGCGGCAGCGCCGGTGCGCCAGCCAGTTCGAAGACATCTGAAACATCGTCAATGGCCTTCCCGAAAGTATAGCTCGCCTGATAACGGATGCCGCGAAAGAATCTTCCGCGCGAAGAGAGTTGCAAAGCGTTGTAGTGCGAGTTGCCGGAGGTCTCGAATATCTGAAGTCCGCCGACGGTCGGCTCAGGACGACCGCCGACAAACGCGCCCGACGATGAAAGCCTTGTTCCCGGCGCGACCGCGATGCCGAAGAACTGCGGGACAAATTGGTCGCCGCCGCTCGCATTGGTGTTGAATGCCTGAAGCAGAGAGACGGCGCTCGTGCCGAGATTCGGCGTCGTAAAGCGCAGGAGATGACGACCGAGGGTGCCGACGTAAGCGAGCGATACTGTCATCGTTTTGCTTAGCTGTTGTTCGACGCCGAGCGAATACTGGTGCGCGTTCGGCATCTGTAATCTACGTGACGGCAACGTGAATTCGATCCCGCTCGCGCTCGGCAATAATCCTGCGGCACTTGCCAGAGAATTAATCAGCCCGATTTGCTGCGCCAACGTGAAAGACGGATTGAGAGTGTTGAGCGTGCCGGGTCTAACGAGGGTGGGGATTTGCGCCGGGTTGAGAAGATTAAGCGGCTGCCCCGTTTGAGAAGCTTGGTTGCCGAGTCCGCCGGCCACGTTCACCGTCAGGAAGCGCGGAAAGACGTTGCGCGACTGCGAGACGACCGCGCCTAGAATTTGATCGTAGTACATGCCGTAACCGGCGCGGAGAACGGTCAAGCGTTCCGCGCCGAAGATGTTCGGCGCATAAGCCACGCCGATGCGCGGCGCGAAGTTCGTTCGATCAGGATCGTAGATGCTATCTCGCCCTTCAAGGAATCTGTTCAATCCGGGCACGAGGCTGATGGCCGGGTCGCTGAAAGAGGCTTCGATGCGCCGACCGACTTCGCGCGCCGGGGTGTTGTAGTCGTAGCGCAGGCCGTAGGAGAGGGAGAGATTCGGGCGCACGCGCCGCTCGTTTTGCGCGTAAAAGTTAAGCTGATAGAAGCGCAGATTGATGGCCGCGTCCGCGCCCGTTCGCCGGTAAGACTTGTGTGAATGTGTTGGCTCCGTATTCTCCCGCCGGATTATTAGAAAAAGGAAACAGACTGAAGATGGCATCACCGCCGGGCGTCGCCGGAAAGGCGAATGCAGCGCGCTGCTGGTTAAAACGGTCGCTGAAAATTCCGCTCGCGCCGCTGTTGAATGCGCCGCGCTGTATGACAGTGGGGACGGCAAAACTCTCTTCTTTAGTGGCGTTGATGACTTGCCCCTCAGCCGAAAGGAAATAGAACATCTTGTCCGGCAGAATCGCGCCGCCTACAACGCCGCCGCCGTGTCCGAGCGTGAAAGAATCTTCGCCGCCGCTTTCGTTCCGCGTAGTCACAGGGCGATTGTTAATTAACTCGAAATTGCGTGTGAAGCTATTAAACGTCGCGCTCGAAGCGATGAGCACTGGTTGATTGGTGGCCGCGCGCACCGGTGTGACAGCGTTGCCGTTCGTCGTATCGAAATAGTTGCGCGCGTTCAACTGGCTCGAATTGAAGAAGCCGTACAACGTCCCGTGCGTGCGGCTACCGCCTGATTTCGAGATGGCATTTACTTGCGCCCCGAGGTTACGCCCGAACTGCGCGGGCGCGAGCAGCGTGATGATCTGAAACTCTTTGATTGATTCGATTGACTGAGGCACAAGTGCGACAAATCCTTGTCGCCGCACACCGATGTCCTCATCATTGTCATCAGAGCCATCAACCGTAAAATTATTCGCGCGGGAGCGCAGGCCGTTAACGACAAACTGACCTGAAGTGCCGACACCAGCGCCGATGCCAGGGCCGACCGTGCCGTTGCCCGCGCCGATTGGTTGTGGCGGGAGCACTACGCCGGCCACGAGCAGGGCCAATTCATCAAATGTTCGGGTCAGAGTTGTGCTGCCAAGTGGCAATTCACCGATCTCGGCATCAGTGAAAGCCCCGCCACGTTGCGCGTCTAGTGTGTTGATCTGGCCGCGAACGTCTGTGTTTTCCGCTGAGGGAAGCGGAGCAACAGGATTGGTTGTTGACCCGGAAGTTACAGTCGAGGCTCTGGGCTCAAGCGCGATTGGGACGGGCACGACTTCGCCGGTGCGCAAACCGAGTAGCCGCATGACGACTTCGCTCGTTATAAAATTCGGTGCAGACGCGCGTATTGAGTACGTTCCGGGCAAGAGTAAACCTTGATAAAATCGACCCCGGCTATCGGCTCGTTTTATCACACTGACATTCGAGGCTCGGTTTATGAATTCGATATTGGCTCCGGAAATCGTTTCACCATTGACGGCATTGCGGACTGTTCCTTCAAATGCGCCGGTGACGGTGTCCTGGGCCTTAGCCGGCAGCATTGGCACACCAAGCGTTAGCGTAGTTAACATTAGCAACGCAGCTATCCACGACGTTCGCTGCTGCGGATAAGGCGGGCCAAAAATAGACATAAATATTCCTCCCAGAATCCGACTATGGAGAATTCCGAAAGATCAATAAACATAAGTCAAGAGCAACTTTGGGAACAAATGAAGAGTAATTACAGTAGCCAACAGTGTCAATAATTATTCGCCTTTTGCCAAGAGTAATGGGCCGAGCGCCTTCTGAGAGCCAAGATGAGAGTATGTATGCAGAGCCGTATTTCAACTCGTGATACCTTGCCCGTCATTACAAAAATGCGGAAGCGTCAAATTCCGAGCGACATCCCATAGTCCGGAAGTCAGCGCGTAAGGTGAAGGAGCGAGCCGCAAACTCGCTCCTTTTCACTTTTGTATGGTATTAACAACTGCATACTGACAACCGAACGCAGCCCATTAGTCGATGCACCGAAACTTACGCTCCTTTCTCGATCAACTGACGCGCGAGCGCGAACTCGTGGTCGTCGAAGCGGAAGTTGATCCCTTTCTCGAACTTGCCGAAGTCCACCGTCGCGTCATCGCCGAAGGCGGGCCCGCGCTGCTCTTCAAGCGGGTCAAGGGCAGCCGCTATCCCGTCGTGACTAATTTGTTCGGCACGGCTCGCCGCATCGAGTTCGCGTTTGGTGCGAAGCCGGAAGCATTGGTCAAAGAAGTGGTCCACGTCGCCGAATCGCTGCTGCCGCCGCGCCCATCCGAACTCTGGGGACATCGCGCGCTCGCGCTCGAAGTGTTCAAACTGGGGACGAGTCGCGTGCGCCGTGCGCCGGTGCTGGAAGCGGTGGAACGCCCGGCGCGGCTCGACGAGTTGCCGATTCTGACAACGTGGCAGGAGGACGGCGGCGCATTCATCACTTTGCCGCTCGTCTACACCGAGCACCCGCGCACGCGCAAGCACAATCTCGGCATGTACCGCATCCAGCGTTACGACGCAGGGACGACCGGCATCCACTGGCAGATTCACAAGGGCGGCGGCTTTCACTATCACGAGGCGGAGGCGGCGAACGAAACGCTGCCCGTCACCATTTTCATCGGCGGCCCGCCCGCGCTCATGCTCGCGGCGATTGCACCGCTGCCGGAGGACGTGCCCGAACTCGTCCTTGCCTCAGTCCTCGCGGGCGAGAAGATCAGGATGACGAAGGAGCCGTTCACGCACGGCCATCGACTCGTCGCCGAAGCGGAGTTTGCGCTCGTCGGGCGCGTGCCGCCCCACGAGCGACAACTTGAAGGGCCGTTCGGCGATCACTACGGCTACTATTCTTTGCAGCACGACTATCCGGTCTTCCACGCTGAAGCCGTCTGCCATCGCCGCGACGCGATCTATCCGGCCACGGTCGTAGGCCGTCCGCGCCAGGAAGATTTCTTCATCGGCGATTACCTCCAACGACTGCTCTCGCCGCTGTTTCCGCTCGTGATGCCGAGCGTGCGCGATCTGTGGTCCTATGGGGAGACGGGTTTTCACTCGCTCGCGGCGGCGGTCGTGCGCGAACGCTACGCGCGCGAGGCGCTCGTCTCCGGCTTCCGCATCCTCGGCGAAGGGCAACTTTCGCTCACTAAATTTTTGCTGCTCACGGACACGCCGCAAGACCTTCGCGACTTCCCGCGTCTCTTCGAGCACATTCTCGCCCGCGCCCGCTTCGAGAGCGACCTCTTTATCTTCTCCAACGTCTCGATGGACACGCTTGATTACACCAGCGGCAAGATCAATCAAGGCAGCAAAGCGATTTTGCTCGGACTCGGCAGAGCGGCGGTGCGCGAACTGCCGCGCGAGTTTCGCGGCGAACTTCCCCGTGGCATCAAGCGCGCTGAAGTGTTCTGCGGTGGATGTCTCGTCATTGAAGGCTTGCCTTACGAGCAAGACACCGGACAGGCGGCACGACTTGCGCGTGAAGCAGTTTTCGCAAACTGGCCGCTCGTCGTCTTACACGATGACGCGAGCGTCGCTCGTTCCGCCGCCGATTTCCTGTGGGCGACATGGACGCGCTTCGAGCCGGCCTCGGATATTTACGCCGCACACACGAGCGTCGAGCGTCATCACCTCTCCTACCACGCGCCCATCGTTATCGACGCGCGCATGAAACCGAACTACCCTGATGTATTAATTGTGCGTCCCGATATTAAAGAATTGGTCGATAGGCGTTGGCCTGAATATTTTCCGTCGGGCAGGGTGGCGAAAGATGCTTGAGATGATGGCTGAAGCGGTGGCAGAACGTCGCGGATGGGCGTAACGCTAAACCGGAAGACGGAGCGTGAAGATCGCGCCCGGCCCGTCGCTCCTGTTCGCGGCGGTGAGTGTGCCGCTGTGTTCCGTGATGACGCGGTGGGCGAGGGCGAGGCCGATGCCGTGGCCTTTGGCTTTGGTGGTGAAGAAAGGGATGAAGATACGTTGCAGTTCTGATGTGGGGATACCCGTGCCGGTGTCCGCGATGGAGAGCGCCAGCCAACTTTTGTGTGCGTCGTCGGTTTCGACGCTCGCCTGCGCACTCACGCGCCGCGCCGCCTGTTGCTCTTCGATGGCTTCGGCGGCGTTACGGAGCAAATTGAGTAAGGCCTGACGAAGCATCCGTTCGTCGGCGCGCACCTCGCGAAAATCGCCTTCGAGCGAGAGCGAGATGCGTTTTTGACGATACACAGATTCCAATTCGGCGGCGCAGTCTTCGAGCAGTTCACGCACCGAGACCTCGGCCAGTTCGAGCGGTTGCGGGCGCGCGAAGTTGAGAAATGCCGTCACCATCTGCGTCAGGCCGCGCACTTCCTGTAAGAGCGCGGAAGCCGCGCTGCGACCTCGTTCATCGGATTCGAGGTGTTGGAGCAGTTGCGCATAACCGTGGAGGGTGGCGAGCGCGTTTTTGAATTCGTGCGCCAGTCCCGCTGACATCTCGCCGAGACTTTCGAGATTTCTTTTGAGCGCGACCGCCTCGCGCAAGTGCGCCACTTCCGTAATATCCGTGAGCAGGCAGAGCGCGCCACGCGCGTTGCGACCAGGTTGCGGATCAATGGGTGCGACCGTGACGCCGAAACGCCGCACGCGCCCATCACCGTTCGTCGCCGCCACCTCTTCGCGGCGATAAAGTTCGCCCGTCTCCAAACAACGCTCGACCATGCCAGTCAGTTCGGGCGACAAGCGAAGCAGAGTCGTGAGGTGTTGTCCGGTCGGGTCTGCTTCAATTTCAAGCAGCGTGCGTGCCGGGGGGTTGACGACTGTGGCGAGGCCGCGCGCGTCGAAGGCGACGAGGCCGGAAGGCACGCTCGCCACGATGCGTTCGTTGAACATCTCGGCGGACGCCGCTCGCGCGCTCGCCTGCGCGCTCAACTTCTCCAGTTCGCGTTGCTGCGCGCGCAGTTGCGCCACCACCGCCTGAAAAGTCTCCAGCACAAACTCCGTTTCATCCCGCGCGCCTTCGGGAAGCGCGGCGACGGGGGCGCGTTCCGCTTCGCCGACGAGTTGCCGGTAGGGGCGCAGCAACCAGCGCGGCAATAAAAAGATGGCGGGCAAACTTACCAGCAGGGTGATGAGGAAGACTGTGAACAGCACGGGAGCACGCACGCCGCGCTCCTGCGGCGTCAAGGCCACGAGTGCGAGCGTGAACAGATTCGCCAGCAGCAGCAACCCGACCACCAATGCCATCGCCAACTGCACCCGATTTTCGTAACGAGGAAGCATAAAAGTGATGAGTGATGAGTGATGAGTGATGAGTGTAAAGACAAAATGATTTTTATCTCATCACTCATCACTCATCACTCATCACTTCTAAAAAATGAAGTGCCCGACGTACCAACGAACGATCTGTTGCCCGGCGATGAGACTGACGATTGCGCCGATGCCGAGGAAGATGCCGAAGGGCAGGAGCATCTGCATGTCGCGCTCGCGTCGGCGGAGCATGAGTCCGACGCCGATGACCGAACCGCCGACGACGCCGATGAAGATCGTGAGCACAGTCAGCGGCCACCCTAAGAATGCTCCGACCATAAACAGCATTTTCACGTCGCCGAGTCCCATCGCTTCCACTCCGCGCAGACGCTCCCAGAACCACCCCATGAGCCAGAGCGATCCGCCGCCGATGGCCGCGCCGAAAAGCGCGCCGAAAAGCGAGATCGTCCAAACGGGCCAGCCCGCCAGCAGGCCGTCGCTTAAGAAGGCGAGGCCGTAGAGGTTCGGCACAAGCGCGCGGGCGATGAGCGCGAACAGGATGCCGGGCAGCGTGATCACGTCGGGCAAAATCATGTGCTCGGCGTCGATGAAGATGAGCGCGACAAGGGCGGCGACAAAGACGAGATCGAAGGGGAGGGCAAGCGTCAATCCGTCGTGGAGGAAGACGAGGCCAAAGAGCAACGCCGTCAGGGCTTCCACCGCCGGGTAGCGTCTGGGGATGGGAACACGGCAGGCGCGACAGCGTCCCCGCAGCAGGAGGAAACTCAGGACGGGCACGTTATCGTAAAAACGGATCGCCGTGCCGCAGGAGGGGCAGCGCGAATTGGGGAAGGCGATGGATTCCTCGCGCGGCACGCGATAGATGACGACGTTGAGAAAGCTGCCGATGAGCGCGCCGAAGGTTGAAACAAAAACGAACGCGAGGGAGAAGGGGCTGAGCGACGAGTCGCTGTAAGAGGATAGATTTTGCAGCAGAGTCATCCTGTCAATTTAATCCGTGTGAATTTTATCGATGATTGATCGCTCCGGGCGGCCTTATTGCGCTTGACGCCCGCCGCGAACTTTAAGCATATTAAGGCTTCGGTCGGGTTTGTGAAAGACCCGAAGCTTGAACGAACTACGGAATCAGGAGTGTGTGTGAATCCGCGCAGACATATCATCGCAGTGGCCGCTCTCGGTGCGCTCATCATCGCCGTTCTCACCTACGTTCCCTATTCGCTGACGTTGGTGAAGCAGGCCGGGCACAACGTAGCCGCCGCCGTGCAACACTCGTTGCCCACGGAGCAGCGAGCGTTCGAGGCGGAGATGCGCCGTCCCATCGTGCCGCAGTTCGATGCGGCTTTGTGGTACGGGGCGCGCGGGGAAGAACCGGAACAGCACGGCGTCTTGATTCAAACTTTCGACGGCCAACGCGTCATGGCTTCGCACAACGCCGACACGCCTTACAATCCGGCGTCGCTCGTCAAGTTAGCCACCACGTTCGTCGCGCTCAAAAAACTCGGGCCGGATTATCGCTTCGCGACGCGCGTCTACACGGACGGCACAGTTGATGCGGCGGGCACGCTTGACGGCAATCTCTATCTCGCGGGCAACGACCCGACCTTTGGCGACGCGGCAGCGAATCTGGTCGCTAAGGAGTTGCGAATGCGCGGCATCAAGCGCGTCAAGGAGAAAATTATCGCCGCCCCGGGCTTCTCCTTCAATTACAACGAACGGGCGGAAGACTCGGTGAATTATGCGGCGCGCGTGATGCAACTGAAACAGTCTGCGACGGGGATGAGCGAACCGCAGGGAACAGAGTTATTCGTGCTCTATGCAAATCCCCTGCGCGAAGTGCTGCTTTACATGAACGCGCACTCGAACAATTTCGTCGCCGACCGCATCGGGGCGTTTCTCGGCGGGCCGCAGGCCATCGTGCGCGTGTTGGTCGAAGAATTGAAACTGCCGCCTGCACAAGTTTCGCTGGAGACGGCGTCGGGGTTGTATAACAACCGGATGACGCCGCGCGGGTTGCTCGTCGTGATCAAAGCGTTGGTCGGGGAAACGGAGCGGCTCGGACTCAAAACTGAAGAAATCATGCCCGTCGTCGGGTGTGATTGGGGAACACTGCGGCGGCGCATGGCGGGCACTGGTTACGAGTGTTCGCTGGTCGGGAAGACCGGGACGCTGACGACCACCGATGGCGGCATGTCGAATCTGGCGGGCGTGGCCTTCACCAAAGATTCGGGGATGATCCTCTTCGCCATCCTCGCGCAGGGCAATCGCATCTGGGAACACAAACAGATGGCCGATCAATTGCTCGCCGAAACGATTCAGGGACATCCGCCCGCGCCGCTCCTCGACAGCGCGACGCGTCGCCAGTTGTTGCCGCCCGACCATCTCCGCATCGAACAGAGGTCAGAGGTCAGAGGTCAGAGGTTAGTGAAGGACAAAAGCTAATTTCTTCTGACCTCTAACCCCTAACCTCTGACCTCTGTCTTTCCTGCATTTCCCACAACAATAAATTTTTGAGAAAGGCGTGATGTGCGGCGAAGCGCGCGATGCAGAAGCCGGCGAAGCCGTCGCGGAAGCCGCCTTTGAGCAGATAGCTGCGCGCGAAGGCGGCGGGACCGGCGAGCACGACGCGAAAGGCCGAAGTGCGGCGTCCGGCCTCGAACATCTGGAGGGCGGAGAGCGGCGCGTAGCGTTCGCCGATCATGCGATGATGATAGGCGGCGTCGCGCCCGGTGTAGTGCAGCAAATCCCCTCTGAGCGTCGCGATTCGCGCACCCGCATCCAGCTTCACCGATTCGTGGACGTGCGCGCCCTGCCAACGACCGCGCGTGCGGCGGTAGAGACGCAACTGGTGGTCTGGATACCAACCGCCGCCGCGTATCCAGCGATTCATGTAGAAAGAACGGCGCGCGACGCGATAGCCGTCGGCGAGTTGTGTGTTCCGCGCGTAAAGCAAATCTTCGATGCAGGTGCGCAGTCCGGGCGACACGCGCTCGTCCGCGTCGAGACTGAAAATCCATTCGTGCCGGGCGGTATCGGCGGCAAATTGTTTCTGCGCGGCGAAACCCGGCCACGGTCGGCAGATGACGCGCGCACCGCAATTGGCGGCGATCTCGCGCGTCGCATCGGTCGATTCGGAATCGACGACGATGATCTCATCCGCCCAACCGACGGACTCGCACGCCGCGCGGATGTAGTCCGCTTCGTTGAAGGTGATGATCGTGGCGGTAATCTTCAAGTCAATGCACGGCAATGGGGAATGAACCGGAAGGTTCTCTCAGACGTGTGGGAGGATACGAAGGCGAAGCGGGAAGCGTCAACCGGGAGTGAAAAATTTTGTGCCGGACGACGTTTGAGAAAATTGCTGTTTCAAGCGTCATCCGGCCAGCGAACGGCGGCAGGGGCGGCGGCGGCGGTCGTAAGTTTTCCGCCGTGGTTACTGCAAGGTCGGAGTTTCGACGAAGACGTTGTTGGCGCGCAGGGTCGTCGAAGTCGCGCGTTGCAGATCGGCGAGGGCTTTGTTGTAGTCGGTCTCGGCGCGTAGTTCCTGATTGCGCGCGTTGACGAGTTGATTTTCGCGTTGGAAGAGGAGGAACGTGGTCGAGCGTCCCACCTGATAAAGTCGCTGTTCGCCGGTGAGTTGAAGTTCGGCGTTCTCGCGCGCCTGTCGTGCCGACAGCACGCGCCGCCGCGCCGTTTCGACGGCCTGAGCCGCGTTGCGCACTTCAACTTCCACACCTTGTTCTTGCGCCCGCATCGAAGCCATCAATTGATCTTTCTGGATGCGCGCCCCGGCGAGATTCGCTTCCGCCGTGCGATTCTTCAGAGGAATTTGAATCGTCACGCCGACGAGGATATTACGGGTGCTGAAGCCGAATAAATTCCGCAACGTCTGCCCGTAGCTGCCGATCAAATTGGCAGGAACGGTGGGAGCGGCTAGGGTAACTGTGGGAGACGACACGCGGGGAAGATTGTTGACGGCGCGTGTGTCGTTGATGAGATTCAACAGGAACGCGCTGGAATTAACCTCCACCGCTGCCGGGTCGCTGGAAATAAGCGGGACGGATTGTCCGGTGCCGTCGAATGCCTGCCGCGCGCCCGCCAGTCCGGTAGTCGACACCGTGCCCGTTAGGTTGACGAGCGGCTTCGTTTGATTTTTGAAATACCGGATGTCGATATTGTTGATCTCTTCCTGAAGTTTCAGACGGCGCAGTTCGGGACGGTTGGCACGGGCTTCAGCAAGCGCGTCCGGCAGATTCACAGGCGTTTCGTCGAAGGCCGGTTGATCGGTCGGGACGAGGGCGGCAGACCATTCGGGTGCGAGCGGGTCGCGCAAAATCAGGACCTTAAGATTGTTCTCCGCAATCGACACATTCTGCGATGCAATCAGCAGCGACGCTTCGCGGTTGGAGAGTTCCGTTTGAACCTCAGCGCGTTCGAGCGGGGCGGAGGCTCCGGCGGCGACGCTGGCCTCGGTGCGGCGGAAGTTCTCGCGCGCCAGATTGAGATTGGCGATCTGGTTTTGCTCATCGCGCAGGGCGAAAACTAAATCCCAGTAGACGCGCTGCACGTCGGAAATGACGGCGATGGTGCGGAGGCGAAAATCGGCGTCGGATTGTTCGAGCCGTTTGCGCTGGATGCGAATCTCTTGACGGTTGCGGTCAATCGAGCGATTGCGAAACAAAGGCTGCGTGAACTGAATGCCCTGATTGGCGGAGAAGAACGGGTTCAGGGTCGTGTTGCTGGCATTCGTCTTCGAGCGCGTGTTATTGAAGAAGTAAGAGTAGTTGCCGCCGCCTCTCACAAACTGCTTGTTCACCGAAAAGTTGCCGTTGAGGTCTGTGTTCGAGACCGTGCCCGACTGCCCCGCGCCGCCGAAGATGTTGACCACAGGGCGCACGGAATTATCGATCTCCGGCGAGAAAGTGAGCACCGGGTCGTAGATGCCTTCGATCCCGCGCAGTAAGGTTTCGGCGAAGCGCACGTCGTTGCGGGCCACTTCGATATCGTTGTTGTTAGCGAGCGCGCGGCGGATCGCTTCGTTGAGCGTCAATGCGAGAGTGTTGTCGCTCTGCACGCCGAGACGCACGAGCGATGGCATCGGGGGCACGGGGCGGCGTTGCTCGGACGGGAACACCGGCTCGCGGGGCAAGGCATCGGGCAGCGTCGTCGTGTCTGTGGGGGGCAGCGTCGCATCAGGTGTCTGTGTCACCACGGGTGTCGGAGTCGTTCCCGGCTCGACAGCGGTCGGGAGCTGTTGCGGCTGCTGCTGGGACGGCGCGACGCTTGGGGTGGTTGGACGTTGCGCGGGATCGTTGCGCCCCGGCGGCACCTGGGGCGAGGTTCTCTGCGTGGCCGGGGGGGCGGTCGGGTCGGAGGGACGCGGGCGCGTTTGATCGGGCACGGTTTGTCGCCGCTCCGCGCCGGGTGGGCGCGTCGCATCGCGCTGCGCCGGAGAGCGGGGAGCAGGCACAGCGGGGGTCTGGGCGAAAGTGACAGCGCAAGTTGCCATCCACATCATCGCGGTCTGCAAAATCGAGCGCAGGCGGTTGCTAAACATCAAGCCAAAAACTCCTCTGGGGAAACTTTGAAGACCTACCCGGCGGGGCTGCTTCACAACTGTCAAGTCCAACGCGGCAAGTCAGTTCTCTACTACGACACACACCCGCGTCTAGTTTCAAAATACATGAAGCGAAAGCAAGTTAGAGACCACGAGAGACGATTCGATTTCCCGCGTCATATCCATCCTTCCATGTTGGGATGGAAGGCGCAAAATCTCAATTCCGCCACAGCGCATCCCACAAACGGAACGCAAAATTGCTTCCTGAGACCGTGACGAACGGGGTGTTGATCCGGCTGCGCGGCTCTTCCTTGACAGTCGTTGTGCGCGGGCATTATCTTGCCAGTCTTAACTTGTTGCAGCATTAATTTCGCATCAAAAGCATTATTACCCCGGCAAGGCGCGGCGCGTTGTGTGCCGCTCGGCAAGCGCATGTTGAACGGCACAGTCGCCGTTCTTAAGTAGCATAACGATGGTGAGGAGGCTGGATTAACATGGCAGTGAAAGTTGGCATCAACGGTTTCGGTCGGATCGGGCGGAACATCCTGCGCACGGCGCTCGGAGACAAGGAGATAGACTTCGTCGCCGTCAATGACATCACGGATACCAAGACGCTCGCGCACCTGCTCAAATACGATTCGGTGCTCGGCAACCTCGAACAGGAGATTTCTTCCACCGATACGAGCATCACCGTTGACGGCGACGAAGTGCGCGTCTTCTCCGAACGCGACCCGGCGGCGATTGATTGGGCATCGGTCGGAGCCGAGATCGTTATCGAGTCTACCGGACGCTTCACCAACGCCGAAGATGCCAGAAAACATTTGCGCGGCACCGTCAAAAAAGTGATCATCTCCGCGCCCGCCAAGAACGAGGACATCACCATCGTCCTCGGTGTCAACGGCGACAAGTATGACCCTGCAACGCACCATGTCATCTCGAACGCCTCCTGCACGACCAACTGCCTCGCGCCCGTCGCCAAAGTTATTCACGAACATTTTGGCATCAAGAACGCGCAGATGACGACGATTCACTCTTACACGAACGACCAGCAGTTGCTCGATTTGCCGCACACGGATTTGCGCCGCGCCCGCGCCGCCGCGCTTTCCATGATCCCGACTTCAACCGGAGCAGCAAAAGCCGTCGCCCTCGTCCTGCCCGAACTCAAAGGCAAGTTTGACGGCATCAGCGTGCGCGTCCCGACGCCGAACGTGTCGCTCGTCGATGTCGTGATCGAAGTGGAGAAAGAGACCACGACCGAAGAAGTCAACACGGCTCTGAAAGACGCGGCGGGCGAAGAGATGCAGGGCATCCTCGCCTTCTCGGAGGAGCCGCTCGTCTCCGTTGATTTTCGCGGCAATCCGAACTCGTCCATCGTCGATGCCGACTACACCAAAGTCATCGGCGGCAAACTCATCAAAGTGCTTTCGTGGTATGACAACGAATGGGGCTACTCCTGCCGCGTCCGCGACCTCGTCAAGTTCATCGCGCAAAAAGGACTTTAAGCGAGTGATAAGTGATGAGTGATAGGTGATAAGTTAAAAACGACTTTTTCTCCTATCACTCATCACTTATCACTGATGGGGTAAGATTACTTATCATGTGTTTATGAAACTATCGATCAAAGACCTCGACTTGAAAGGCAAGCGCGTTTTCATCCGCGTTGATTTCAACGTGCCGATCAAAGACGGCGTGGTGACGGATGACACGCGCATACGTGGCGCGTTGCCGACGATTGAATATGCGATGGAGCAGGGCGCACGCGTGATTCTCGCGTCGCATTTAGGTAGGCCGAAGGGCGAGCGTGTGGAGAAGTTCAGCTTAAAGCCTGTCTATGAGACATTAAAATCTCTTCTGGCTCCGAGCGCCGATATTGTGATGAGCGGTCAGAAAGCGATTGCTCATACGATTGGCGCAGTTTATTTCGCTAATGACTGTGTTGGTAAAGAAGTAAAGGAATATGTCGAGCAGCTTGATGTTGGCGATGTGCTGTTACTGGAAAACCTCCGTTTTCACGCGGAGGAGGAGAAGAACGACGCCGCTTTCGCGAAAGAGTTGGCGAGTCTCTGCGACCTCTACGTCAATGATGCTTTCGGCGCGGCGCATCGCGCGCACGCTTCGACCGCCGGAATCACAAAGCATGTGAAGCAGTCCGCCGCCGGGTTGTTGATGCAGAAGGAACTCGATTATCTGGGGCGCGTAATTAACGACCCCGAACATCCATTCGTCGCCATCCTCGGCGGCGCTAAAGTGTCCGACAAGATCGCGGTCATCGATGCGCTGATCGAGCGGCGCGTCGATAAACTGCTGATCGGCGGCGCGATGGCCTACACGTTCTTCAAAGCCGAGGGATTTACGGTCGGCAAGTCGCTCGTCGAAGACGACAAGTTGCAGACGGCGCGCGAGATCAAAGAGCGCGCGGAGCAGGCCGGAGTCGAACTGTTGCTCCCGACGGATCATCAAGTGGTTGACAGCTACGAACCGCTCAAGAGCAAGAAGACGATTCCCATCGAATTTACGAACGCCGGACTGGTCGGCCTCGATATCGGCGTCGAAACCATCGCGCACTTCACGCGTGCGCTTGCGGATGCGAAGACAATCATCTGGAACGGCCCGATGGGCGTCTTTGAAGAGAAGGCGCTCGGTTTTGACGAAGGCACCGTAGGGATCGCCCGTGCCGTGGCCGAAGCCGCTGATCGCGGGGCGACGGTGATCGTCGGCGGCGGCGATTCGGTTGCCGCCATCACGCAGGCGGGCGTCGCCGACCGCATCACACACATCTCCACCGGCGGAGGCGCGACCCTCGAATTTCTCGCCGGAGATGAACTGCCCGGCGTGACAGCATTGAACGATAGATGAGGGTGTTGGGTGGCGGAGAAAGGCTGGTTTTAATTGACACCCGACGCTACCCACCAAAAAGGATTCCTAAGATGCAGAGAGGCGTTGAGCAACGAAAGCCTGTCATCGCAGGCAACTGGAAAATGTATAAGCTGGTCGCCGATGCGGTGGCGACGGCGATCAGCTTGCGCCCGCTCGTCACGAACGCTAATCACTGCGAAGTGATCATCGCCCCGACTTTCACCTCTCTGAAGATCGTCGCGGATCGGCTGGAAGGATCGAATATCCGCATCGCCGGTCAGGATTGCTCCACCGAAGTCAACCACAGCCCGCACACGGGCGAGATCGCCGCCGACATGTTGAAGGATGTGGGCGCAACGCATGTCATCGTCGGTCATTCCGAGCGGCGACAGCACTATTTTGAAACTGATACGTTTGTCAATCGCAAGACGCAGGCCGCTTTGGCCTGCGGTCTGACAGTGATCTTATGCGTCGGCGAATCGCTGGCGCAGCGAGAATCAGGGAACGCGGAATCGGTCGTGCGCGGGCAAGTCGAAGGCGGCTTGCGCGGTTTGACATCCTCCGACCTCGCCCGTATCATCATCGCCTATGAGCCGGTCTGGGCCATCGGCACCGGACACACCGCGGCGCCGGAACAAGCGCAGGAAATGCATGCGTTTATCCGGCGCGTTTTCGCGGAGAGGCATTCGCCGGAATTGGCCGACGTGCTTCGTATCCTCTACGGCGGTTCGGTGAAACCGGATAACATCGCTGCACTGATGAAGCAGCCGGATGTTGACGGCGCGCTGGTCGGCGGGGCCAGTTTGGATGCGGAAATATTCGCGCAGATCGTTCATTACAATGCTTAAGATAGTTTGAGTCGAGGATCGAAATTTTGCTGAGTATTTTATTATACGGACTTTTTATTCTGGCGTGTCTCGTGATGATCGTCGCCGTCCTGTTGCAGCCGGGTAAGGCTGATGCGGGCGCATTGTTTACGAGTTCTGTATCGAGCACGGCCTTCGGGCCACGCGGCACGCAAACCCTGCTGGCTAAAATTACGATTGCTGCCGCCGCCACCTTTATGCTCGTCGCCCTGCTGCTTTCTTTGCCGTTTGCCAGCGGTTCGCGCTCTGTGGTGGAGAGCGAGGCGGAGACAACGACAGCGCCCGTGACCGCACCGCCCGCCGCGTCGCCCGCGCAGGAGAACAATCCCGCGCCCGCCGCCACTGCTCAAACGCAGGGCAGCGAAGTTACGCCGCCAGTCAATTCAAACACGAACGCGGCCAATGGCAATGCGAATACTAATCCCGATGGTGCGCCGGCAGCGTCGCCGCAACAAAATTAAGTGACCGGGCCGATGTGCAGACATCGGCACAGTTGTTTCGCGCAACGACCGCAATTGATAATTCTCAGCCGAAGCGGCGAAAGAAGTGCAACTTATTACCAGCAAAAGCGAAAGCAGCTTGCGGGTGAAAAAAGATTCCTATTTGATAAAGTGATTTTTGGGGATGTGGCGGAATTGGTAGACGCGTACGGTTGAGGGCCGTATGGGGCAACCCGTGAGAGTTCGAGTCTCTCCCTCCCCACCAAAAACATCGGTCGTGTGAGGTAACTTGTGGGGTTCGAGTCTCCCCTTCGGCATCAAATATTTAGGAAGAAAACCCTGTGGTTATCAGTGAAGGCTGAAACCGCAGGGTATTTTAATTTCAGGCTGTGTTGTACCTGACGCATTAGGTGTTCTCCTTAAAAGTCCCACCCGGCGTCATTATCTCGTAAACAATGGAAGCATAGCCGGCATTCACTTGCCGGCCTTTTTTCTCGCCTGACCCGGCTAACGCTGAGACTTGGTTGAGGACCGAAGAGACTGTTAAACTCTCCGTCATCAAGTCGGCCTTTCGTGAAGCATATGCTCATCAGCGTTTTCGGATCAAAATCGGGAATTCAACAGTTCATCTTGGCGGTAACTGTCGGGTTGATGCTGACCGCCTCGGCCAGCGCGCAGTCAATCGATCTGACTTCGCCGACGCCCGTGATCACAAATGAGATCAACGGACGCATCCCCGCACTCGACATCGGCGATGCGCGGCTGACGAAATATTTCTACACTTTCAACAGCGTTCAGGGCGATCTCGAACTCATCGTTGAAAGCAACAATCTCGACGGCGACATCGACATTTACACCGCCGGCAACTTGCGTCCGCTCGCCAAAGTGACGCTGTATGCGGGCACGAGTTCCAGCCGAATTGCGAAGAGCGTCTATATTCGACGCGGAGAACCACTCCTTCTACGGGTGCAGGCGCGCACGCCGAACGATATGGAAGGAAGTTTCCGCATCATCCTCGGCGGAGCATTCAGCCCCGCCGCCCGTCTCGCTACCGCTGGCGGCGGCGTTGATGCGCCGCCTGTTGAAACTGCCGGGGCAAATGCATCCCCGACGGCGTCCTCCGCCGGAAGCGCGGACAGGCGAGTTAAACGCGTCTCTTCAGTCGGGGCGCGCATTGAGGAACCCCCCGCCGAGGTCGCCGCCAAAACAGAAACGGTAGAAGGCGAAACCCCGGCGATTGAGCCTGCGCCCGCCGCGAAAAAGTCTCCGGCAAGAACGAACACACGACGGCCCAGACGCGACACCAGACGTGGCGCTGCGAAATCGGAAACCGCGAAAAGAGATGCGGCGAATACTACGACTAACGAAAGCGGCGAGAAATCAGAATCAATCACAACCAAAGCAACGGAAACTGAAAGTTCGGATTCCGCCGCACGCAACGAAGCCGCCACACCAGAGACACCCGCGCCCACCAAGACGACGAAACGGGCGCGCCCTGCTGCTGCTGCTGTGCGCGTGCCTCGCGCCAAACGCACCCGAACTCCAAGTGCGGCGAAAAGGACGGACGCGCCGCCCGCCGCCGCTGATGCGCCCGCCGCACCGACTTCAGCCGCAGCAACTCCTGCCCCGCCCGTTCCAAGCGCGCGATTGGTTCTCGTCCTGCGAGACG
This sequence comes from Pyrinomonadaceae bacterium, assembly GCA_051006195.1. Taxonomy (GTDB): domain Bacteria; phylum Acidobacteriota; class Blastocatellia; order Pyrinomonadales; family Pyrinomonadaceae; genus JAIVJZ01. The sequence goes on along the minus strand of JBPCIP010000102.1, from coordinate 41,480 downwards.
GCGAGACGTTTGAACGTGACATGGGGAGCGTGCGCCGCGTCACGGTCGAGAAGGGAATGATCGTGATCGTGTCGAAGAACGGAAAAATAGAAAGACAGCCGATGGCAAACGTGCTGAGAATGTCCATCGAACCTTAGAGTTTTTCTCCACCATTTCGTGAGCGACAAATTTTGTGAGCGAGCGAATACCGGAATCACCAAATTCGGAGAGGCGCCAACAGGCCGGGAGGCGTCGGGCGCGGGCCTGGCGCATCGTTGTCGTATTACTGACCGCCGCCGTCGCGCTTCTGCTCTATCGTCGCGGCGCGATGTGGTCTTCGGCGGAAGACTTGCAGGGGAGGGGAGCAGGCTTCGTGACCGCCTTCATCATCGTCGTAGTCATGACTGCGAGTTTGACGTGTTGCATCACGGCCTCGCATTTTTTGATCTTAACGCCGCTGCTGTTCCCGCCGCACTGGTCTGCGTTGATCACGACGACGGGCAGCGTGCTCGGTGCGGCGGGCGGTTACTGTATCGCGCGTTTCGTCGGCGGCGCGTGGGCCGAACGCTTTCAAGACGGGCGCGTGCAGCGTTTCCTGTCAGCGCATTCCAGTTTCCTCGCGCTCTTCGGTCTGCGGCTCGCCCCCAGCCCGCATAGTTTTATCAACTACGCCGCAGGTCTGGCGCGCATCCCGCCCGCACGATTTTTAGCCGCCACCCTCGCCGCGATGTCAATTAAATCTTACGTCTACGCGGTTGCCGTGCAGAATTCCCTCGGCGCGCCTTCGCTGTCAAACATAGTGAGCGCGCCCGGCGTGCTCTCTCTGTTCGCCGTCGCCGCGCTCTCCATCATCGGCCACATTTTGACCAGACGCGCGACGATCTTGCAGGCGGCTTCGCCCTCTATCTCGAATCGCGCCGGATAAACGCATCTGCTACGCTTGACTTCGATCAACAAAATTCAGTTACGCTCGACGCTCGCTTGAACGCTCTAACAGACTCGCAGGCAGGACGCGGAAAGATTCGACGAAAATATGACGCGCCGGACTGAAACACCGCCTAAACAAATCGCGCCGCCGGTGACGAGGCAACAAGTCTATCCGTTCTCAGCCATCGTCGGGCAGGAGGACTTGAAACTCGGTCTGCTCTTAAATGTCATCGCTCCTTCCATCGGCGGCGTTTTGATCATGGGGCATCGCGGCACGGGCAAATCCACCGCCGTGCGTGCGCTCGCCGAATTGTTGCCGCCGCTCTCGAAAGTACGCGATTGTTTCTATGGCTGCGATCCGCTTGACGAGGCTAATTACTGCTCCGACTGTGCGGCGCGGCTGGCCGGCACGAGGAAACTGGCGAAGGCGCGTGCGCCGGTTCCCATCGTCGAATTGCCGCTCAACGCGACGGAAGACCGTGTGTGCGGCTCGATCAATCTCGAACGCGCGATCAAGGAAGGCGTCAAGACTTTTGAGCCGGGTCTGCTCGCCCGCGCCCATCGGGGCTTTCTCTACATCGACGAAGTGAATCTACTCGAAGACCATCTCGTCGATCTGTTGCTTGACGTGGCGGCGACCGGACGCAACCGCGTCGAACGCGAAGGCATTTCCATCGAGCACCCGGCGCGTTTCGTGCTCGCCGGTTCCGGCAATCCCGAAGAAGGCGAACTGAGGCCGCAACTGCTCGACCGCTTCGGCCTCTACACGGAAATTTGCACCGTCGCAGACCTGGACGAGCGCGTCGAAATCATCACGCGGCGCGAAGCTTTCGACCATGACCCCGCGCTCTTTTGCGCCCGTTGGGCACAATCACAGACGCAACTTCGTCGGCGGCTGATGCGCGCGCAGAGAGATTTCAAGCATGTGCATCTCGCGCCGGAAATCGTGCGCGCCATCGCGGAGTTATGTTTGCGTTTGAAAGTTGACGGGCATCGCGGCGAACTGACCATCGCGCGTGCGTCGCGTGCGTTGGCCGCGTTTGAAAATCGAAAAGAAGTTGCGATGGCGGACGTGCGCCGCGTGGCGAGGATGGCGCTCAGCCACCGTTTGCGACGCGACCCGCTGGAACAACAAGCCACAACAGGCGGCGGCTCACAGATCGAGCAGGCGACAGAAGAACTGTTCGCGGCTGCCACAAACTCCGGCGAGGCTGCACAGGCTGCTACAGCGAACGAAGCCGGATCACACAGACCGGCAAAAAATCCGCCGGATGAGCCGGACGGGAACGGCGATGGAGGGGAAGGGGCGAAATACGGTGCGCGTCGCACAGACGAAGAGCGTGCGCCGAATTCGCGCGGCGAACAACGACCCGCACCGCCGCCGCTCGATGCGCGGTTGCCGATTGATTCATTCGATGAGCAATCGCGCATGAAAAAGCCGCAGGCAAAAAGCGCCGGGCGCGCGAAGCATCTATCGAACGCAACGGCGAGTGCGACGCGCGGGCGTTACTCGCGCGCCGTCGCGCACCGGACGGAGAACGCGAAGATCGCGCTCGATGCAAGCGTGCGTGCGGCGGCCTCAGCTCGTATGTTTCGTCGCCGTCCTGCTTCCGGCCATGCGCTGCGAGTAGAAGCGAGCGACTTTCGCTACAAACGCTTTACCCGCCGCGCCGGGATGCTCTTTATTTTCGCCGTCGATACTTCGGGCAGCATGGCGCTCAATCGCATCGCGCAGGCGAAGGGCGCGCTGGCGCGGCTGCTCCGACAGTCGTACATCAACCGCGACCGCGTCGCGCTCATCACTTTTCGCGAACGAGAGGCACAGGTTCTGCTCACGCCCGCACGTTCCACTGCGCTCGCCAAACGCCTGCTCGACGCGCTGCCAATCGGCGGCGCGACGCCTTTAACCGCTGGTCTGCTGCGCGCTCTCGAAATAAGCGAACGCGCTGCCCGACAGGACGCGCCGCGCATCGTCCTGCTCGTCTTCACGGATGGCCGCGCGAATGTTCCGCTCGACGGCATAATTGAAGGAGACCGCACCAAAGTCCGGGGGCGGATTAAATTTGAAGTGGAAAAAATCGGCGTCGCTTTGCAGCGCCTTAACGTCGAAGCGGTCATCGTCGATACGCAGAATCGCTTCACGTCGGGTGGAGAAGGGCAGGCATTGGCGCATGCCCTCGGCGGTCGATATGTGCATCTGCCTTCGCAGCGTTAAGCTCAAAGCTCAAGGTAGCTTCAAGGTCGAGTTCTCAACATTATCATTTACAAAACGATGAGAACCTCGCTATTTTAGCTTTGCCCGATAATGCTTGCCGTTCCTGCTGCTCTCGCGTGAAATCTATGAATGAGAAGACAGAACCCCATTCGCTCACCCCGACCGAGCGCGACCGGCGCGTATTGGAACTGTGCGAGCAAGTGTCGGAGATCGAGGGGCGTTTGATCCCGACCGGGCTGCATGTGTTCGGGCGCGCTTCCGACGAAACGGAACGCGCCGATCTGCTGCGCATGGTCGCTTCGTTCGACAGGCCGGAAGCGAATGCGCGTGCGCTACCCTCTCTCATCAAAACGGGACTGGCAAGCAACAGTGCCACACGGTTGGAACCTGAGGGCGCGGCGGGCGAGCAAACTTTGGCGGCGCGCGAACAGGTCGATGCGATCACGCGCGAAGCCGTCCGGCGTTTTCTGCGAGATGGAACAATTGGAGCATGTGCGTGGCTTGAGACGGCGGCGCACGTCTCGCCGCTTGAGTCTCGCCCGGTCTTCGCGGTGTTGGAAAAGATCACGGAGGGGTTGCGGAACAATCAGGAGTTGGACGCCTTCATGCGCGCGTTGAGAGGCGAATACATCGAGCCTGGGCCGGGCGCGGACATCGTGCAGAATCCGAATGTCCTGCCGACGGGACGCAACACGCACGCCGTTAATCCTTACGCCGTCCCGTCTGAAGTCGCCTACACGCGCGCCGAACGACTCGTCAAACTTCTGCTTGAAAGACATCTCGCGGAACATGGGCGCTACCCCGCTGCGATGGCTTTAGTCCTCTGGGGACTCGATAACATCAAGACACAGGGCGAGGGCGTGGCGCAGGCTCTCTGGTTGTTGGGCGTGCGCCCGGTACGTGATGCGATGAACCGCGTGACGGATGTCGAAGCGATTTCGCTTGAGCGCTTAGGCCGCCCGCGCATCGATGTGGTGATGACCGTCTCCGGTATCTTCCGCGATCTCTTCGGGGCGACGATGGCGTTGCTCGACAAGGCAGTGCGTTGCGTCGCCGCGTTGGATGAACCGACTGAATCGAACTATGTGCGCCGCAACATCCGTGAACAGATGGACGCGACCGCGTGTGAATTTGACGAAGCCGCGTTGCGCGTCTTCTCGAACGCGCCGGGCAACTACGGCACGAACGTTAATTTCATGGTGATGGATTCGCAGTGGGAGGCGGACGACGCCCTGGCCGATCTCTTCGTCACGCGCAAGTGCTTCGCCTACGGGCGCGACAGCACCACGGGGCGCATGCTCGAAGGACGCGAAGCGCGCGGCGCGTTGAACTCGGCGCTCGCCCGCGTGGAAGCGACTTATCAAAACATCGATTCGTTCGAGATCGGCATCACGGACGTGGACCATTATTTTGAATATCTGGGCGGCGTCTCGAAAGCGGTGGAGAAGCAAGCGGCGTCGCGCCCGGCCATCTATCTGTCGGATGCGCTTTCGCCGGAAGCGAAAGTGCGTTCGGTGGAAGAAACGATCCGTTTGGAGACGCGCACCAAGACGCTCAATCCGAAATGGTACGAGGGCATGCTCAAACACGGCTTTCGCGGCGTGGCCGAGATCGAAAGCCATGTCGCCAACACTTTCGGGTGGAGCGCCACCGCCGATGCCGTGGACGATTGGGTCTACCGGGAAGTGGCCGAGACATTCGTGCTCGACGAAGGGATGCTCGAACGCCTGCGCGGGCTTAATCCACACTCCGCGCGTTCGCTGGTGGCACGTTTGCTCGAAGCGGAGGGGCGCGGTTTCTGGCAGGCGGAAACCGGAATAGTCGAACGCCTGCGCGATATTTTCACCGGACTGGAAGATCAACTTGAAGGCATCGCTTAAAATCACCGTGCTCTACGTCGGGTCGAGTCTGCTCGCCCCGCTCAAACAGGCGGAGCGGGAGATCGAGCGTCGCTACGGAGCGCGGGTTGCGGTGGCGGCCTACAACTTCGGCGCGGCGCTGGATGAAGATGGGTGGCGCGCGGTCGAGCGTGATTTGAGCGAAGCGCAACTCGCCTTTGTGATTCATGTCACGGATAGCGAGAATGCGACGCGGTTGATGCCGCTCTTGGCTCGATATGAAACAAATCTGCGCGCGACCATCGTGATCAATTGCCTGCCCGACTTGATGCGCCGGACGCGCATGGGGCGTTTGCGTTTTAGTCATGAGGACGCACCGGACAAAAATGATGGAAGCGCACAGGCAGACGAAGGCGCGGGGCAAAAGCATGAGAGCATGGCGAAGCGTCTGGTGAGTCGCGCCGGGGCCTGGATGGGCGAGCAGGCGCGGGCGCATCGCGGAGGTAAGAGAGCGAGCCACACACAATATCTGCGCTACGTCGAACGCCTGCCCGCGCTCCTGCGCCTCGTGCCCAACGCGGGACGCTTGCGCGACGTGAAGAATTACCTCTCGCTGTTCTGCTACTTCCTGCAACCCACGCCCGCCAACATCCGCACGATGTTGCTCCATGCCCTGAAGCATTATGTGGCGGACGAACGCTTCGCCAAAATCAAACTCCCGCCGCCGGAGACGATGCCCGCCGTCGCCCTCTACCACCCGGACGCGCCCGCGCTGTTCGAGTCGTTCGAGTCGTATCGCGCGTGGCACGAACGGCGCACGGGCCAAGTCAAAGCGGCGAAACTTGATCCGCAAAACACCATCGGCTTGCTCCTGATGCGGCCGCAGATCGTGAGCGGCGCGCACGCACACTACGACGCATTGATCCGCGCCATCGAAGCCGAAGGACTGGCGACGCTGCCCGCCATCTCAACCCTGATGGACAACCGCGAAGCCTGCGAAATGTTCTTCGTGGAGCGAGATGAGGGCGGGAAACAAAAGCAACGAGCGCGGCGCGCTTTGAGTCGTCAGGACCATGAAACTGATGAGCCGCCAATTAAGAAACAACCCAAGTCGCGTGTGAGCCAGATCGTGTCGCTGACGGGCTTCAGTTTCGTCGGCGGTCCGGCGATGAACGACGCGGAGGCGGCGGTTGAATTTTTGCGTGAGTTGAACGTGCCTTTCCGTTCCGCCGTCAGTCTCGACGTGCAGACGATAGAGGCGTGGCGCGATTCGTGGACTGGGCTGAACCCGGTGCAGGCGGGCATGCAGATCGCCATCCCGGAGATCGACGGCGCGACGGAACCTTTCGTCTATGGCGGTATGTCTGAGGCGAGCGCCTCGCCGCTCGCGCTCGCAGACCGTTGCTGTCGCATCGCGCGGCGTCTCGAAAAGTGGAATCGCTTGCAGCTTGCGCCGCGCTCCGAGATCAAACTCGCTCTCGTCGTCTTCTGCTTCCCGCCGAACAAAGGCAACATCGGGACAGCCGCCGACCTCGACGTGTTTCCGAGCGTGTGGGAGATGCTTAGACGCTTGCAGGCCGATGGCTATCACGTCGAAGTGCCCGCCAGTGCAAATGAACTGCGCGAGAGACTTCTGGGCGGCAATGCCGACTCGTTCAGTTCGACCGCAAACGTAGCGCATCGCATGACGGTGGACGAGTACCGGCGGCTGTGCCCGTATGCTTCGGAGATCGAAGCGGAGTGGGGAACGGCTCCGGGCGCGCTCAATTCCTTCGGCGGGACGCTTTTGATTCAAGGTCTGCAACTCGGAAATGTCTTTCTCGGCGTGCAGCCTACTTTCGGTTACGAAGGCGACCCGATGAAGATGTTGATGGCGCGCGGCGGCTCACCGCATCACGGCTTCGCCGCTTTTTACACTTTCATCGAAAAAGTATTTCGCGCGGATACCGTCGCGCATGTCGGCACGCACGGCGCGTTGGAGTTCATGCCCGGCAAACAGGTCGGGCTGTCTGAGAGTTGCTGGCCGGATCGTTTGATCGGCGAGTTGCCCAATCTGTACGTCTACAGTGTCAACAATCCATCGGAAGGTTCAATCGCGCGGCGTCGCTCTTACGCGGAGTTAATTTCGTATCTCACGCCGCCCGTCTCGGACGCGGGCGTCTACCGCGATCTGGCGGCGCTTAAGGAACTACTTCTTGCATACCGGCAGACGAATGATGAGCGCGAACGCGAACAACTCTACCGATCAATCAGCGAGAAAGCCGCCGCCTTGCATCTCGAAGGCGTCAACTGCGGTTAAGGTAAGGCCGGGCGGGGGTTTTAGCGGACTGACTCAAGCGCGCTTTTAACTTCGCGCTCAAACTCCGCCGCCGTGAGGCGATGTTTGAAGATGTCGATGCCGTTGATGGCGATGACGGGAATGTCCCACCCGTAACGGCGGGCGAGAGCCGGATCGGTGTCGATGTCGATCTCTTGCAGAAAATATTGATCTTGACACTTTGCCGCCAGCATTTCCTGCTTTGCTTCGTCGCACAGGTGACAGCCGGGTCGGGTGTAAAGTGTGATTTGAACTTTGTTTGCGCGTAGCATGATCTGGGTACTGTCGGATTATCTTTCCCTTCAGCGAGGTGGTATGGAGCGCGTCGCTGATATCTAAAAAATACAGACATTCCTCAGGTTTGAGAAATCAGGGTCAAAAATGTCTTCACAGTTTGCCGCCGGGACTTGAATAACACTGTCACAAGCACTTGAAAAAGTATGCCTGTATTTTCACGCCGGAGTTGAATCAGGAGACGCTTTTCGACAATACTGCGGCTCAGAAAACCCGGCTCAACAAGAACACTTTTCTCCTCACGGAAAGCGGGTTGGGGTGGTGTGACCTCTGACACCGTGCAGATATTCTTTCCTCTCAATCTTCAATTCTGAGCGATGCCAAAATACATCTTGCCACATAGCTGTGAAAAGAGTAATAATGCGGCCACGCCAAGCCGTTATACATATAATTTTACTGGCTCGGCAGCTCTTCTAAGTAACGCATAGCATCCAAAATCTTAACACGGAGAGAGGGCACACCTCTTGTGCGGAGAGTTCTATCAACCTCTCTTCCGGTTAGGTCTACAAGGGGTTGGCTATCTCCCGCAAATGTGAGCGAAGTTCTGCCCTCACATTGCTGACCACGGAGGTTGCGTTTGGACAGCGAAACGAAACCGAATCCGCCTGTCGAAAATTTGACAGACGCGCCGCCCGCCGTTGCGACTGACGCCGCGACTGACGCCGCACCTGCTGCGCCGACCGGCGTAAACGGCGCACCTGCTCACTCGCCCGTTGCTGCTCCCGACTCTGTCCCAACTGTTTCGCCGTCGCCCGCTTCGCCCACGCCCGCCAACACCGCGCCGCGCAAAGAGACGCCGAGCGGCACGCCGCCCGCCGCCCGCGTCGCACCGGGCGCAGCCAAGACGACCTCGACTCCGACCGCCGGAGTTGCGAAAGGCGTCCCGAAACCCGTCGCCGCGAAACAGAGTCCGACGATTGTTGACACCGTGCCCGACCCGCCCATCAACCGGCTGCGCCGCCGCATCATCTGGGCGAGCATCGTCGGAGTGCTCGGCACGATTACGCTGGGGGTGCTGCGCTTCTTTCTGCCGCGCGCCATCTTCGAGCCGTCGAGCGTCTTCCGCATCGGCTTCCCCGGCGACTACGGCGTCGGTGTGGACACTAAATATCAACAGCAGTATCGCATCTGGGTGACGAGAACTTCCGACCGCCTCTTCGTCATCTACGCACGCTGCACGCATCTCGGCTGCACTCCCGACTGGAAGGCCAGCGAAAACAAGTTCAAGTGTCCCTGCCACGGCAGCGGCTACGACAGCGAAGGCATCAACTTTGAAGGCCCCGCCCCGCGCCCGATGGATCGCGCGCACGTTGAACTCGATGCCGAAGGCCAGATCGTCGTCAACACCGGCAGGCTCTACGATTGGCCGAAAGGCGGCGAAAATAAGTTTGATGAACCCGGCGCATTTATCGCCAGTTAGAGCAGACACACGAGAATTTCTCGGAGTTCAAGGCAAGCGGTCTTCCGGTTTATTTCAATAGCAATTAATTTGTCGGCCATCTTTGCGGATGTGCATGGCAGGAGAGAAGGGGATGGAACCTGAACGTCCTGATGAGAAAGAAGTGCCGCCGAAAGCAGGGAACGGCTCGCCCCGAACGCCCGCTGAACAGGACGACCTCAAGTCTCTCCTGAGAGCCGCGTCCGGCGTTTCTCCTGTAAAGAAAGAGAGCGGCGGCGAAGCGACGATGACCAGGAGCGAGGGTGCGACGACGGGCGTCGGCTTGCTGGAGAGAGCGAAAGAGCAGGGGACGGCGCTCAAAGAACGCGCGCTCGACGAAGCGAAGACTTACAAAGACCCGCAGCAGACGCAACTCTGGAAATCCATCTTTCGCGTCTCGCATGACCGCAGCGATCCGCGCAACCGTTCGCTCGCGATCCTCTCAAACGTCTTCCTTCACCTGCATCCCGCAAAGATCAACCGCGACGCCGTGCGCTACGGTTTTACATGGGGTATGGGCGGCATCACCTTCTATCTCTTCATAGTCCTGACCTTCACCGGCGTGTTGTTGATGTTCTACTACCACCCGACGAAGTTGCAGGCGTTTCGCGACATCCTCTATCTCGAACACGACGTGCCCTTCGGCAAACTTTTGCGCAATATGCACCGCTGGGCGGCGCACTTGATGGTCATCACCACCTGGCTGCACATGTTCCGCGTCGTGCTCACGGGTTCTTACAAACGCCCGCGTGAATTCAACTGGTGCGTCGGCGTCGTGCTGCTCGTCTTGACGCTGTTGCTTTCTTTCACCGGCTATCTCCTGCCAGACGATCAACTCGGTTTCTGGGCAGTGACAGTCGGCACAAACATGGCGCGCGCTACGCCCCTGCTCGGCAGCGAAGGCCCGTTCGGGCCGGAACTCGGCATGACGCCCTACAACGACGTGCGCTTCGGACTGCTCGGCGGTTCCATCGTGGATGCCAACGCCTTGCTGCGTTCCTACATCTGGCACTGCATCGGCATCCCGCTCGTCGCTTCGCTCTTTATGGCCGTCCACTTCTGGCGCATCCGCAAGGACGGCGGCATCAGTGGCCCCGCGCCCGTGATGCTCGAAGCGGAGATGAAAGCGATCAAGAAGTGATGAGTGATGAGTGATGAGTGAAAACAAACACTCTTACTCATCACTCATCACTCATCACTCATCACTTAAAAATTATGGACTGGCATCAACTGTGGATCATCACCTCTGCGCCGGACAACGTGCCGATTGTGGCGATGTTGTTCCTCGTGCCGTTCTTTACGTGGTACGGGCTGAAGCAGGCGCGCGAGAACGATAAGCTGATCGTGGAATTGGAAGGCGACGCGGCGAAGGCCAAGACGCATCATCGCAAAATGCTGCCGTGGCGACCGGGTTGGGCGCGCGAGTTGCACGTCTGGCCGTATCTCGTGCGCATCGAGTTTCTGGCCGCCGTGATCGTGACGGTCATTCTCTTCGTCTGGTCGATCACGCTCGACGCCCCGCTCGAAGAACCGGCCAACCCGAATCTGACGATGAACCCCTCGAAAGCGCCGTGGTACTTTCTCGGCCTCCAGGAGATGCTCGTCTATTTTGACCCGTGGATCGCGGGCGTCGTGATGCCCTCGATCATGATGATCGGTTTGATGGTCTTTCCCTACGTGGATTCCAACCCGCTCGGCAATGGCTATTACACGATCCGCCAACGCAAATTCGCCCTCGGCATGTTCGGCATCGGCTGGTTCACCTGGATTATCCTGATCGTCATCGGCACGTTTATTCGGGGGCCGGGATGGGTCTGGTTCTGGCCGGGACAGACGTGGGATCACAATGCCGTCGTATATGACAAGAACCGCGACTTGCACGATCTGTTCGGGATCACGAGCATGCCCATCAAGATCATCTTCGGCGCGATGGTCGTCGGACTCTTCTACGTGCTGGCCGGTCTGTTTCTCCACTGGCTGATGACCAAAAACGAATTCGAGAAGAAACTCTTGGCGCGCACGAGTCTGTTGCAATATCTGACTTTTCAGTTTTTCGCCATCTCCGTGCTCATCGCTTTGCCGGTCAAAATCATTTTGCGATTGGCCTTTACGATCAAGTACGTCTGGGTGACGCCGTGGTTTAACATCTGAACCTGTAACGCCGGGAGGCACAACGAAGGTGGCCGACGAGACTCCAAAAGCCGACACGGGCGCGCTGGCGCAGAGAGAGCCGGAACCTCCGGCGCACGATCCGATCATCAGTCGTTCGACGAGCAATATTCTGCTCGTCTGCGCGCTCCTGCTCATGGCTTCGCTCGGCTGGGCGTTGTACGACGAAGCCTACGGCCAACGCCCGTGGAAGAGCATGCAGCGCGAATTCGTCGCGCGCTACAACCGTTACCTCAAGCGTCTGAAGCGCACGGGCACGAAGTCGGAGAAGGAAGTCAAAGAGAGCGAGGAGTACAGGGAACTCGACGACGCCCTGAGAGTCGCACGAGAAGCCGCCGCGCCTCGCGAACGAGAGATCGACCGGCAAGTCAAATTCATCGAACGCCAACTCGCCGCCGTCACCGACCCGTTCCAGAACAAACGCGGCTACATCACCGTCGTCAATTACAGCATCGAGACTTCGGACGAATCCGACCGAGCCGATTTGCGCAAAGAAGTCGAAGAGCAGAAGGGCGAGAAAGTAGATGTCGAGATGCCCGTCTCGCCCGACTCTAACAAGACCGAGGAGCAGAAACTCAACTACCTCGAACTCGAAGAGAAATACAACAATCTGAAAGCCCAGAAAGCCCTCCTGCTCACCGAGCGCGCCGAAGTGAGCAAGGAGGCCGACGAGTTGAAGAAGACGCGCGACCTCTATCTGAAAGACAACGTCATCGGCCTGAGCGCGGAGCAGATCGACAAGTTGATCGAGCGCAACAACAATTTCGATTTCTCGATGCGGCAACTCAACGTCAACGGTGATCAACTCGTTGACCGTTGCGAAACATGCCATCTCGGCGTCCGCGAGCCGCTCGAACTCAAACCGGCGAATTTCAAGCGACCGCGAAAAAAGATCGACGCCGAGGCGCGCGCCTTCGTCAGCCATCCGAGCAAGGAACTGTTGCAGATTCACAACCCCGAACGCTTCGGATGTTCCAGTTGCCACGGCGGCAACGGGCGCGCGACGACGAGCATCGTCAAAGGGCATGGTCGTCATCGCTTCTGGCTGCATCCGCTCTACGAGCGCGACAACATTGAAGCGGGCTGCCAGCAATGCCATTCCGCCGACCGCGTGCTGCAAGGCGCAGACGTGTTGACGAAAGGCAAAGACCTCTTTCAGGAACGCGGCTGCGTGGGTTGCCATCGCTACGAAGGCTTCGACCGCGAGACCGACGCCTTGAGCGGCACGCGCCAGTTGGCGAAACAGTTGGAAGAAGACCTCGCCGCCAACAATCGGGAGGCGCGGCAGTTGGACACCGAAGCGGGCACGGTCGCAGATGAAACCGAGGCGCAGGCGAAGTTGGCGCGCGCCGTCTCTCTGCGGGTGACGAACAGTCAGATCGAGGCGCGCATCGAGCAGTTGAACGTGCAGGCGCGCTACCTCATGCAGGATCAGAAAAAAGTCGGGCCGAACCTCAAAGACGTGCGGTTGAAACTGCGCAAGGAGTGGATTCCCGCGTGGCTCAAAGACCCGCAGGGCTTCCGACCGGGCACGAAGATGCCGACTTTCTGGTATCTCAATTCCGACCACGAACTCTCGAAGACCTTCCGGCAGAACGCCGACACGGAACGCGCGGCCATCGCTGCCTATCTCTGGCAGACTGGTTTTGCGGGGCAAGTGCCGAAACAGGAACCGGGGGACGCCACGCACGGCAAAGAGTTGTTTGAGACGAAGGGCTGTATGGCCTGTCATTCGCTTGGCGAAGGGGTGGAGAATCAGGTCGGCGGGACTTTCGCCGCGAACTTAACGCGCGTCGGCGAGAAGGCGGATTTCAATTACATCGTGCGGTGGATTTATAATCCGCGCGAGCGTTGGGCGCCCTATTGCCCGAAGGAGAAGCGCGATCTCACGCGTGAGGATTACGAGAAGAACGGCAAGCCTTACCGCTTCGACACCCACGGTCATTCCAAGTGCCCGAACGATGGCGCGGAACTACAAGTGCAGAACATGACGGTGATGCCCAACTTCCGTCTCTCCGAACAGGATGCGCGCGACATCACGACCTATCTCTTCTCGCTCGGCAAACAAACCACATGGCCTGATGCGTCGTTTATGGACGACCCGAAGTTGAAGGATCAGGGCGGCTACCTGATCAAGCAGTACGGCTGCGCGAATTGCCACGAGATCAGAGGCTTTGAGGATGAACAGCGCATCGGCAAGGAATTGACCGCCGAAGGCGCAACGCCGATTGAACGGCTCGACTTCGCCTTGCTCACGCACGACGCGGAAAAGAATATCAACCCGTTCACGGAGAAAAAATACGAAAGCAAAGAGGGCGTGCAAGAGAATTGGTACAACCGCAAAGGCTTTTTCGGGCATAAACTGGAAGAGCCGGGCATCTACGACAAAGGCAAAGAGAAAGAACCGAAAGATCACCTCCGCATGCCCGATCCATTCCTCACGCCGGAATGGAAGACGGCACTCACGACCTTCCTGCTCGGCAGCGTCGGCGCGGAAGGCGCGAACGTCCCCGCTTCGTTCTTCTACAATCCGACGGATCGCGGCAAGGATATACAGGACGGCTGGTGGGTCATCAAAAAGTACAATTGCATGGGGTGTCACACCGTACAGGTCGGGCAAAAATCCGTGCTGCAAGAATTACCGATGTACCTGACGCCAGACGGCAAAGACCAATTGCCGCCCCCTTTGACGACCGAAGGGGCGCGCGTCGATCCGAATTGGCTGTTGCGCTTCCTCACCGATCCGTCGCTCAATGGCACGGGCGACGGCACGGGCGACAACCTGGCAACAAGCGCGCACGGCGGGACGGCGACGGGAGACAATAAGAGCGCCAGCCGGTCAAACGGCGGAAGCGGGACGGCGGCGGCAGTGGGCAATGGGACGCAGGCTGATGGAAGCACGCCGGGCGGGAGCGACTACGGTGTGACCCGGCAGAACACAGACAGTCAGGAGTTGCCGCCGCAACCGGGCGCGAACCGCAACGGCGTGCGCCTCTATTTGAAGGCGCGCATGCCCACGTTTAACTTCTCGCCGAACGAATTGCGCACGCTCGTCCGATTCTTCCTCGCCGTCTCGTCGCAGCAGGAGCCGTTCATCAAAGAGCCGGTCAACCCGCTCACGGACGAGGAGAGAACTCTCGCGCGGCAGTTGTTCACCTCGCAACAAGCGCCATGTTTGAAGTGTCATTTAACCGGCAACCCGGAACACGACAAGAGCGCGTCGGCTCCGAATTTCTTGCAGGCCGGTGAACGTCTCAAACCCGGTTGGACTTTCCGCTGGCTGCTCGACCCGCAAAAAGTCATCCCCGGCACGGCGATGCCATCCGAACTGTTCAAGCGAGACGGCGAGCGTTGGGTCTTTAACGGCGAATTGCCGCCCAGCTTCAACGAATACAAGGGCGACCACGCAGATTTGCTCGTCCGCTACATGCTGCAATTGACGCCCTCAGAACAGGCGCGGCTCGCTTCCGGTTCACCCGCCGCCACCGCTGGCACGACCACCACGGGCGAGAGTAAAAATGCGGTCAGCCAATCAAGCACCCATCACGCGCGGCCACGCGCCAAAGCCGTTGAGCGGCGAAGTAAATATCGCCTGCGCGCGGCGCGGCGTGTTCCCGACGGCGGCAGGCGCGGGGTACGAAGCCGCGCAAGGGATGCCGTAAGTTTCATGCGGCAATACGGCGGCGGGTATTCGCCGCCCGCCAATCGTTCTTGGTAAAATCAAGGGAAATAAGTTTCAGGAGGCACTTCATGTCATTTAAGCAGTTACTCAGAATGTTAGTCTTGACGCTCGCCGTCGCGTTGCTCTCTTTGACGCTCGCTTGCGGAAGCAGCGACGATGAAGACGATGTGGGCGAAGAGGAAGGCGGCGCGGCGACGGAAACGGCGGGCACGCCCTACAAGGTGAGCGGCAACGAAGGCGAGATAAAAGGGGCGGTCAACTTTACGGGCGTCGCGCCTGAGCCAAAGACCATCAGCATGGACGCCGACTCAGCCTGCGCGCAGAGCAATCCGAATCCGCGCACGGAGGATGTCGTCGTCAAGGACGGGAAACTGGCGAATGTGCTCGTCTATATCAAAGACGGCAAGACTGCCGACGGGAAAAATATCACGGGCTTCGCTTTCGATGTTCCGGCCACGGAGGTGAATCTCGATCAAAAAGGCTGCCGCTACATCCCGCATGTTCTCGGTTTGATGGCCGGGCAGAAATTAAAAGTTACGAACAGCGACCCGACCGCGCATAACGTCCACCCGTCGCCGAAGAGCAACAAAGAGTGGAATCAATCGCAGCCCGCCGGGGCGCAGCCGATCATTGAAAGTTTCACGCGCGCGGAAGTGGTTGTGCCGGTGAAGTGTAACCAGCACCCGTGGATGAAGGCCAACATCGGCGTCTTGAAGCACCCGCTTTTCGCCGTCAGCGGAGAGAACGGCGCGTTCGAGATCAAAGGCGTCCCGCCCGGAACTTACACGGTCGCGACGTGGCACGAGAAGTACGGCGAGAAGACCCAATCCGTCGCGGTCGGCGCGAAAGAGATTAAGACGCAGGATTTCACTTTCGACGCCAGCGGCGGCCAAGCCGCCACGCGCGGCTCGCTCGAAGTCCTCCCGGCCATCGAATTCCCGATGCTCTCGAAACATTAACGGGGCGCGGACGGTAAGTTAAATTATTTCATGATTCAATGAGCTAAGATGACTTGTCACCCTTCGGGTTGAATGCGAAACTTGCGCTGACGTTCAGTTACCACAACCTAAATTTTGAGTTTCGCTTCTCAGGGATTTCATGAAAACAATTGCAGTGGAAGAAATCGAGTCGTCCGTTGCACCCCTCGCGCCCGTGGCGATGAAACATGCGAGTGCGACGACGCGCGAGAAATTGTCGGCGTATCTGGAATTGACGAAGCCACGCATCACTTTTTTCGTCGTGCTGACGACCGCCGCCGGATTTTTTCTCGGCGCTAAAACAACGGGCGGCGCGCTCGACTACCGTCTGTTCAGTCACACATTGCTTGCTACGGGAATGCTCTGTTCAGGCATCTCCGCCCTCAATCAATGGATGGAGCGCGACCTCGACCCCCTGATGCGCCGCACGGCCCGCCGGCCACTGCCGTCTGGCACGCTGACCCCGCGCGAGGCTTTCATCTTCGGTTTGGCGTTGACTGCGGGCGCGGAAATTTATCTGGCGGTGCTCGTCAACCCGCTCTCAGCGCTGTGCGGCCTGAGTGTGATCGTCGGCTATCTGTTGTGCTATACGCCGCTGAAGACGAGAACCTCGCTTTCAACTTTGGTCGGGGCGTTTCCCGGCGCGGTTCCGCCCTTGCTCGGCTGGGCGGCGGCGACAAATCACGTCGGGCCGGAAGCGTGGGTGTTGTTCGCGATTTTATTCCTCTGGCAGTTTCCGCACTTCTTCGCCATCGCGTGGATGTACAGGGAGGATTACGCGCGGGCGGGAATTTTGATGTTGCCGGTGGTGGAACCGGAAGGGCGTCTGACGAAGCAGCAGATCGTGGTGTGGACGTTGCTGCTCGTTCCGGTCAGTCTCGCTCCGGCGGCGCTTGGCATCTCCGGGATGGTCTATTTCTGCGGTGCGCTCGTGCTCGGGGCGCTCTTTTTGTGGAGCAGCGTGGCCGCCGCCGTCACGCTCTCACGCCGCAACGCGCGCCGCGTGCTTTTAGCTTCTGTCCTGTACTTGCCCGTCTTGTTTGGTCTGATGGTGATAAATCAATGAGAGGTGAGCAGTAAGCAGTGAGCGGTCAGAAAGATATTTGAACTGCTGACCGCTCACTGCTTACTGCTCACTTCGGAAGGAGAGCGTCATGGGTCGTGCTTTGGGAGCGTTGATCTGGTTGTTGACGATTGGCTCGGTGTGGCTGTTCGTGAATGGCCGCTGGTGGCTGCCCCCATACATTTCGGAGCACGGCCCGGCCTATGACCGACAATTCCTGATCACGATCATCGTCGTCGGTCTCTCTTTCGCGGCGGCGCAGATCGGACTCGGTTGGGCGGTCTGGCGTTACGGGGCGAACCGCGACAGGAGCGTGCGGGCGGTTTATTCGCACGGCAACAATCGTCTGGAGATCATCTGGACGCTCATTACTTTCGTCATCTTTGTCACTCTCGGTTTGATGGGACAGCGCGTGTGGGCGCAGTTGCATTTGAACGAGGCGCCGCCGGGGGCGACGAAAATTCACGTCGTGGCGCAGCAGTTTCAATGGAATTTCCACTATCCAGGCGCGGACAAAAATTTCGGGCGCACCGAACCAAAGTTCGTCAAAGACTCGGAGTTGAACTTCGTCGGGTTGGATGAGGCGGACGCGAACGCCAAAGACGATCAAGTCGTGACGACGCTGGCCGTCCCCGTCGGTCGCCCCATCGAACTCACGCTGCAATCGAAAGACGTGACGCACGATCTTTACGTGCCGGAATTACGCTATAAGCAGGACGTGGTTCCCGGCCTCGCCATCAAGATGCACTTCAAGTTGACGAAGGAAGGGCGTTTTGAACTCGCCTGTGCCGAACTCTGCGGCCAGCTTCATTACAAGATGAAAAGTTATCTGCTTGCCCTCCCCGCCGGTGTGTATGATGAATTGGTCGCTTTGCCTCAAGCGCAGTTTCAGGGGCGCATCACACAGTTGATCAAAGAATACCCGCTCGGCATCAAGCAGGGAATATCGAGCGTTGCTGCCGCGCAGTAAAATGTAATTTAATTCGTCCTCAAGTGAGAGGAGTCCAGAAGATGGAAGAGGCCACCACAACCCCAAACGAGCCGACTGCCGCCGCCGTGGAGCACGATGCGGTTGAAACTGCCACGCATCCGGAGCATTCCCACCACGGAGCGCCGACGAGTTTTATCCGCAAATATATTTTCAGCATTGACCATAAAGTGATCGGCATCCAGTATTTGCTGCTGGCGATTTTCGCGGCTTTCTTAGGGATGTTCATGTCGGTGTTGATGCGCTTGAATTTGACGTGGCCGGGGCGCAAGTGGGCACTCCTCGAAACGCTCTTTCCGCTCGGCGCACCGGGCGGCGTGATGTCGCCGGAATTTTATCTGTCGCTCGTGACGATGCACGGGACGATGATGGTTTTCTTCGTCCTGACCACCGCGCCGCAGGGCGGCTTCGGCAATTATTTTCTTCCCATTCAAGTGGGCGCGGAGGACATGGCCTTCCCCGTGCTCAACATGCTCTCTTTTTGGGTCACGCTCGTCGGCCTGATGGTGCTGGTCTCCGCGATCTTCATCGAGGGCAGCACGATCCTCGGCAACACGGATTTCGTCAACAACTACCTCGGCGGCGGCGGCACAGGGACGATTGGCCCCATCGGCGGTTGGACGGGCTACCCGCCCTTGAGCGCGCTCGGTAAAGCCGCGGGACCAGGACAGGGTGCGGGCGCGACCCTGTGGATCACAAGCATCGCGATCTTTTGCATCGGTTCGCTTCTCGGCGCGCTCAATTTCATCACGACCCTTTTGAACATGCGCACGCGCGGCATGTCTTTGATGCGGATGCCGCTCACCTGCTGGTCGTGGTTTACGACGGCGATTCTCGCGCTGCTCGCGTTTCCGGTGCTGCTGGCCGCCGGCGTGTTGTTGCTCTTAGACAGGCACGCGGGGACGAGTTTCTTTCTGCCCGCCGGAATGGTCCTGGCCGATAATGTGCTGCCGAACAAGGGCGGCTCGCCGATTTTGTGGCAACACTTGTTCTGGTTCTTTGGGCACCCGGAAGTGTACATCGCTATCCTGCCGGGGATGGGTGCGACTTCGCACATCCTCTCGACCTTCGCCCGCAAACCCATCTTCGGTTATCGCGCGATGGTCTTCGCGATGTTTGCCATCGGCCTGTTGGGTTTCTTCGTCTGGGGACATCATATGTTCATCAGCGGGATGGACCCGCGCACGAGCATTGCCTTCTCCGTGTTGACGCTCTCCATCGGCGTGCCTTCAGCCATCAAAACTTTCAACTGGCTCGGCACTTTGTGGGGCGGACAGATTCGTTTCACCGTCCCGATGATGTTTGCTGTCGGCTTCGTCTCACTCTTCGTGGCGGGCGGGATCACCGGAATCATCCTCGGCCAGACCACGCTCGATCTTTTCCTCCATGATGGCTATTTTGTGCTCGCGCACTTTCATCTCGTGATGGGCGTGGCGGCCATCTTCGGGATGTTCGCGGGTGTCTATTTCTGGTTCCCGAAGATGTTCGGACGGATGATGAGCGAGCGACTCGGCCAACTGCATTTCTGGCCGACCTTCATCGGCGTCTATGGCATCTTCGTGCCGATGCACATCATGGGCATCGTCGGGATGCCGCGCCGTTATTCGTCGTTCCAGGAGTACGACTTTTTGCGCCCGCTCGATTCGCTCGTGCTCCTCGTGACGATTGCGGCCATCATGACGGCGGCGGCACAGTTTATCTTCCTCTATAATTTCTTTTGGAGCATCTTCAAGGGCGAGCGGGCGAGCGGCAATCCGTGGGAAGCCACGACCCTCGAATGGGCGACGCCGACCACTCCGCCGCCGCATGACAACTTCGGCGGTCATCTGCCCGTCGTGTACCGGGGCGCGTATGAATTCGCCGTGCCCGGCGCGCCGGAGGATTACGTGATGCAGACGACGGCAGACCCGACCGAGCCGAATGTTTTGCCGGCGGAGCAAGGGACAGCGCATGGAGTAAAGGAAAGTTCGGGAAATGGTCACAACGGTCACCACTAAAACGACGGGCGGAGCCTCGACTAAGTCGAAAAGCATCACCCTCGATCAGATAGGCAAGCGCACGACGGGCGGCAACGGTTCGCGTGGACCGCAGCAGCCGCCAAACGGCGGCGGGGGCGATGGGCAATCGCGCCCCTCAAGAGATGCCACGCCGCAGCAATATCGCATCGGCATGTGGCTGGCGCTGGCGGCGATCCTGATGATGTTCGCGGCCTTGTCGAGTGCGTATGTGTTTCGCTCCACACGCGCGCAGCAGGGCTGGCAGATTTTCGCCGTGCCACATCTGCTCTGGGCGAGCACGGCGTTGATTCTCGCGAGCAGCGCGACTTTTGAAGTGGCGCGACGTGCGTTGCACCGGAGTGAGAGCCTTGTTTATCGACGCTGGGTGCTCGTCTCCTTGTTGCTCGGCTTCGGCTTTATCGCGGCGCAACTGCTGGCTTGGCGCGAACTCGTCGGGCAGGGCATTTACCTTGCGACGAATCCGCATAGTTCGTTCTTCTATTTGTTGACCGGCCTGCACGCGGTTCACTTGTCGGGCGGCATTCTGGGATTGAGTTACCTGTGGTTGCGGGCGCGAAGCGCGAGGGGCAGCGGGCATGAAATCGATGCGAAACGGCGCGCGTCCGCCGACGCGATTGGTCTCTACTGGCATTTCATGGACGGGTTGTGGGTGTATTTGTTCGCACTCCTTTTCCTGTGGAGGTAAACGGTGAGTACAGAAGCGCACGCGGAGCATTTAGTCACGGGTGATTGGAGCGGCGGCACGTTCCCCTATCACATCGGCCACAAAAAACTGGGCATGTGGCTCTTTATCGTCTCAGACGCGTTGACCTTCTCTGCGCTTCTCATCGGCTACAGCTACGCGCGCGTCTCCAGCGACCAGTGGCCGACGCCTTTCGTTTTTTATCCGAGCATCATCTTTTCCACCGTGATGACGCTGTGCCTGCTGGCCTCAAGTTTCACGATGGTCATGGCGGTGGCCGCTTCGGCGCGGCGCGACAAACGCAAAGTGCGGCGTTGGATCGGCGCAACCATGCTCGGCGGCCTCACGTTCCTCGCCCTCCACTTGTACGAGTGGCATCACTTGATCGAAGACTACGGCCTCAAGCCGTTTTCGCTTCCGGCAGACTGGCTGGCGCGTTGGCCGCAGGCGTCGCCGCTGTTCGGCGCGACCTTCTTCGCCATCACCGGACTCCATATGTTCCACGTCTTAACCGGCGTCATCTATCTGGGCATCGTTGCCCTGCGCGTCCGGCGCGCGACGCATGAAGATGTGGAGATCAGCGGCCTCTACTGGCACTTCGTCGATCTCGTCTGGATGTTCGTCTTCCCGTTGATTTATTTACTGTCGGTAGATTTTCATCCGGTGCATTGAGAAACTCAAGCAAACTTGCGGAAGATGAGGTGAAGGGAATCCAATGAGCACACGTTTCGGAGCGTTCGGCAACCTATGGAAGAAGCAGGATTTAATCCTCAATGTCGTCTGTTTGCTCTTCGCTGCGGGGTTTCTCTTGATGGCTTTGTCGAACGTGCGTTGGGCGGGAAACTTCTTGAGCATCGACAGCCTCTTTATCACGCTCGTGAGTCTCCTGCTGGCCGGCATCTTTCTCGTCGTCCCGCTGCTCTGGGCATATGAGAACGGCATGTTGAAAAATCTTTTCGCCGTCGATGACGAAATGGCGACGGCTATGGCGGCGCAGTCCGCCCCGATCCATTTTGAAGGCACGACGAAACTTTTCCTCTCCATCCTCGGCTACCTGCTCGCCCTGACCATGATCGAAGTCGTGCTGGCATACGTTCAAGTCCCGTTAGTGTTGATGTTGACCATTCTGGTCGGGCTGTCGTTGATCAAAGCAGCGCTGATTCTCGCCTATTTCATGCACCTGCGCTACGAGCGCATGAGCCTCGTCTACACGCTCATTCCGATGCTCGTGATCTGCATCTGCCTGCTCTTCATCTTCTTCCCCGACAGCATTAGGCAACTCGGCCTGCGTGTCTACAGGTGACAATGATGACATGGGGCAAAGGGGCAGCAGCCTGCCGGGTTGTGATCTACTTCGTGCTCGTCGCGACGTTATTAGCGTGCGCATCTGATGTGTTCGCACAGTGCGCGATGTGCAAAGCATCAGCCAGCAATTTGGACAGCATCTCGGCCAGACAACTCAACATCTCGACGTTGATTCTACTCTGCCCGCCCGTTGCGATCTTTTGCGCGATCTTTTTTGTCGCCTACAAATATCGTAACTCTCCTGATGATAACGACTCGTAATCTGCGTATACGAAAATGGCCGACGAGAACGCCCTAGCCATCAATAACGATCATCAAAGCATTCGCGGTCGCGGCTGTCCGCGGTGCGGCGGCAAGATCATTCCGTCCGACCGCGCCGTCTACGAAAGCAAAAATGATCCGTCGGCGGTCTTTCCGCTCTGGCAGTGTGAAAGATGCGGCTACGAAGAGATGAGCGAAAGGCCGCCCGCGCCGAAAAAGCCCGCACCCCACGCGGCGAAAAAATCTGAAGAATAGTAAAGTCAGGAAGGCAGCGAAGAAGCAATTCACCTCTCATCGCAGGTGAATTAACGTGGGTTCGACGTAATTCTCTAACGAAATCAATGACTTAACTTCTCAGGCTACTTGAAACTGAGCCAACTATATCGGCAACTCGCTGCACTTGTCTCTCAAACAGCCTGATTGAGCCCATTGAACTTAGCCGTTTTGAAACGAGGCTTTTGTTTTCAATGACTTAACAATTTCCTTACGTCGGACTCTTATGAAAACAGAGTGAGTCGGATGTCAGATTGAATGAATCCGCTCTATTTCATTCGTGGTGGTGATGCCATGAATCATGTCGGCTCACGTTGAATTACAACTTCCATGTCGCACAATGCTATCATCCAACGTCACGAGCTACTTATAAATTCATGGATTATTCAAAGCTTCCGCACCTCAACGCCCTGCTCAATGCGACGAGCGGGTTGCTGTTACTGGCAGGTTTTTATTTCATCAGCCGCCGGCGGATCACGGCGCACCTGCGTTGCATGACCGCTGCGCTCGTCGTCTCAATTATCTTTCTCATTTCGTATCTGTTTTATCATTATCATCACGGCTCGACGCGATTCACCGGGCAAGGATTGATCCGCCCGGTCTACTTCTTCATCCTGTTGACACACACGATACTGGCCGCCGTGATCGTGCCGCTGATCATCGTGACCCTCCGGCGCGCGTGGCGCGGAGACTTCGGGCGACACCGGCGCATCGCGCGCATTACTTTTCCCCTATGGTTGTATGTTTCCGTGACGGGCGTCATCGTCTATCTCATGCTTTACCAGATTTACCCTTCACCTTAGCGCGTCTTGGCATCAGGTTCACCGAAGAAGATGGCCGGGGATAATTCAAACAATCATCACTTGCTTAGCAGTCCCGGCGCACAGACACCTTCGCGCCCTCGTTCTCCGTGGCCGCTCGCCGTGGTTGCCGCGCTCTTTATCGTCCTCCCGTTTCTATCCTGGTACGGGACGAGTTTTTGGCGTCCGCTGAACGATGACGAGATCGAGAAGTACCTGAGTGACGAGCAGAAACCTCGCCACGTCCAACATGCGCTCGAACAAATTGACCGGCGCATCGTGAAGAAAGAAGTGGAAGTCAGGAAATGGTATCCGCGTATCATCGCGCTCGCCGGAAATTCCCCGACCGATATTCGACTCGCGGCGGCGTGGGTGATGGGCGACGACAATACGGCGGAAGAATTCCACACCGCGCTGTTGCGCTTGCTCGATGATCCCGATCCGGCGGTGCGGCGGATGGCCGCCTTGTCTCTGTCGCGGTTTGGGGATCGAAACAGTCGTCCCGAATTGCTGTCAATGCTGCGTCCCTACTATCTGGAGATAGAAGAAGGCGGAACACTGGAAACGGTTTTGCCGGTGCGTTCGCTGTTGTCGAGAGGATCGTTAGTGGCGCGCGTCAGAGATGAAAAGGGAAGGGTTCATGAAGTTCGCGCGCCGGTCGCGGGCAAGATCGAGCGGGTGGCGATGAGCGTGGGAGCCAGCCTCAACGCGGGCGACGCGTTGCTCCTGCTCGCGCCCGACGCCAGAAACGTGTGGGAGGCTTTACGCGGTTTGCATCTCGTTGGGGAGATGGAAGATTTACCTGAAGTGGAGCGTTATGCACAGGGCATGGCGGGGATGTCGGAAGAAACCAAAAAGCAGGCGAACCGGACGGCTGCCGCCATCCGGAGTCGCGCTGGCGGCAAGTGAAAATGTTTAGCGCGCGGCGGGCGAATCGGGGAGCACGAAGTTGTGCGCAGCTTCCCAATCTTCGGTCGGAACCATCTCGATGGCATCCCACGGGCAGCCGTCGAGAAACGCGCCTTCCGGCCCTTTGCTGATGCATTTCTGGCAACCGATACAAAGCTCCGGGTCGACTTCGATGCGCCCAAACGGCGGATGGTCTTCGTCGGGAACCCAGAACATGCACGCTTCAATCGGGCAGTACTCAATGCAGGCGGGCGAACCGGCGCAGCCCGTGCAGCAGTCGGTCGTGATCGCCAAAATGCGCGGCTTCTTTTTGCGCGTGGCTTTCCCGTCGCCTACGGACATCGGCCAATGTTTTTCGATGATCTCGATCATTCTGCGTGTGCTCCCGTGCGGTACTTGAAGGTAGGACGACTGGAGACACTTTAACACGATGCTCCGAGCGGCTCAATCATCTTTTTACGCGCTCCGGCGCTAACTTGAATGTTATCTCATAAAGAGATACAACTACCCACACACCCTGACAAAAGGAGACTTTGCGATGAACACAGTCGCCGGAATTTTCGCGTCGCGCGCGGACGCCGAACGCGGCATCGAAAACCTGCGTGGCCTCGGCCTTGCGGAAGAAAATATCAACCTGCTCTCGCCGGGGTCGACCGAGCGGCAAATCGAGAGTGTGCCGACCACCGAGACGGAGCAACCGGGCATGGGGAATGCGCTCGGCGGCGTCGTCGGCGGGGCGATGGGCGCGGCGGGCGGCATGACGCTCGGCGCGGCGGCGGCCAGCCTGCTGGTGCCCGGCGTCGGCCCCATCATGGCGGCTGGTTTGATCGGCGCGGCGTTGTTTGGCGCGGGCGGCGCGGCGGCAGGGATGGCGGCGGGCGGCGCGTTGGAGGGAGAGATCGCGCAAGGTCTTCCGCACGATGAACTGTTTGTTTACGAAGACGCGCTCAGGCAAGGGCGCACGGTCTTGATCGTGTCGGCGGAAGATGAAGCACAGGCGGAGTCGGCGCGCGGAGCGTTAAGTCAGGCCGGAGCGGAGAGCGTGGATGCGGCCCGCGAGAGTTGGTGGGTAGGCTTGCGCGATGCGGAGGAAGAGGACTACACCGGACAGGGGCGCGATTTCACCACGGATGAGACGCATTACCGGCGCGGCTTCGAGGCCGCATTACACCCGCAACGGCGCGACGCAGCTTATGAAAGTTCATCCGAGCAATTGCGAGACAAGTACGGCGAAGCCTGCGCGCACGATGCCTTTCGCTGTGGCTACGAGCGCGGCCAGAGTTATCACCGGAAATTGCGGGAGAAGTATCAAAGTTGAAAGACACGCTTTTGAGCGTCGCCGTGTTCATCGTGATTCTGCTTTTGAGCGCGCTCATTACCAATTGGTTTGCCCGCACGATGTACAACCGCTGTCTCTCCTGCGGCACGCTCAACGCCAGACGGCGCTCGCAGTGTCGCTCGTGCAGCAATGCTCTGCAATGACGGGCCGGAGGCTTTACAAGTTTGGAGTTATTGGATGCACCGTTTTACGCGCCTGCTGTGTGGCCTGCTGTTGCTTGCCGTGACTGCTGATTCAAACGCCCAAAACCGAACGCCTCCCGTCCCGCTCGAATGGCAGACTCACGCCGAGCAGACCGATTACCGCGAGACGCCGCGCTACGAAGAAACACTCGCCTATTGTCGCAAACTCGCTGCCGCTTCGCCGCAGATTCGTCTCGCTGATTTTGGCCGCAGCGGCGAAGGCCGCGCGCTCCCGCTCGTTATCGCCGCGCAGGGCAAAACTTTCACGCCGGGCGCAACACGCCGCGCGGGCAAAGCGGTGGTACTCATACAGGCCAATATCCACGCCGGTGAGACCGACGGCAAAGATGCCGGACTCGCACTGCTGCGCGATATCGTGGTGACGAAAACGCAGCCACGCCTGCTCGAACATGTGACGCTTCTTTTTATTCCCATCTACAACGTGGACGGGCACGAGCGGCGCAGCCCCTACAACCGCATCAATCAAAACGGCCCGGCGGAGATGGGCTGGCGCGCCAACGCCACCAACCTCAATTTGAACCGCGACTACATGAAGGCCGATGCGCCGGAGACGCGCGCCTGGCTGCGTCTGTGGAACGAATGGCAACCCGATTTGTTTATCGATTGCCACGTCACGGACGGCGCGGATTTTCGCTACAACGTGACCTACCAATATGAGCAACACGAAAACGTCCCGCAGCCTTTACGCGATTGGATGAAATCCGCTTTCGATGGGCGCATCGTTCCGGCCACGGAAGCGATGGGCAACCTCCTGACGACGTACATGGAGTTTCGCGACAATCGCGATCCAGTCAACAAGGGCGTCGAAGGTTTTATCGCCACGCCGCGTTTCGCCACCGGCTACACGCCGTTGCGCAACCGTCCCGGCCTGTTGATTGAGACGCACAGTCTGAAAGACTATAAGACTCGTGTGCGCGGAACTTACGATCTGCTGCGCGCGGCGTTGGAAGATGTGAATCGAGACCCGGCAGGCTGGTTGCGAGTTGTGAAAGAGACGGACGAGCACATCGCCGAAGCAGGGCGCACGTATGATCCGGCGCGAAAAATTGCTTTGCGCATCGGGTTTACGGATAAGTCTGTTCCCCGCATCATCAAGGGCGTCGAGTTCCGGCGCGAGTTGAGCGACGTGTCGGGCGCAGTGCGCGTCATCTATGGGAAGACACCCTTTGATTATACTGTGCCTTTTTACAACGAAGGCCAGGCTACTGTCTCCGTCGCGCCGCCGCTTTACTATCTCGTCCCGCCGCAGTGGACCGAAGTGATAAATGTCCTTGCGATGCACGGTCTGCGGCTGCATCGTTTGGCCGAGCCGTTGACCGTGGAAGTGGAAAGCTACCACTTCTCGGAAGTGAAATGGGCAAGCGCTTCTTTTGAACATCGCCTGCCGGTCACGCAGAAAAATCAGATCGTGCGGGAACAGCGAACTTACCCGGCTGGGGCCGTCATCGTGCCGATGGCGCAGCCAGCCGCCCGTTTAGTCATGAATTTGCTGGAACCGGATGCGCCCGATTCGCTCGTCTACTGGGGATTCTTCAATTCGATTTTTGAACAGAAAGAGTTTGGAGAGGGCTACGTGCTCGAAGAACACGCGCGCCGGATGCTGGCGAAAGATGAGAATTTGCGTCGTGAATTCGAGCGGCGCGTGGCGAATGACTCACAATTCGCCGCCAGTGCGCGCGAACGCCTGCGCTTTTTTTACGAACGCTCGCCTTATCAGGACAAGCAGATGAACCTGTATCCGATCGGGCGCATGCTCACTCCGCTCAATGCTCGGCTCGTTGATTTTCCCTGACACCGAGGCAAAACGAAAAGGGATGCGATTCAGTTAAGACCGCATCCCTCTTCCCAAATTTATTTGTCGATCTGGGTCGCCCGGTTATACCGTGCGTCTTCCGGTCAAAAGATTGATGACCAGCACGACGAGCGCCACGACCAAGAGCAAGTGGATGAGCGAACCGCCGATTCCGCCGACCAGTCCGAGTAACCACAACACCAGAAGCACCACCAAGATTGTCCACAACATATTCCCATTCTCCTTCAAATGATTTTTCTGAAATCTCCCGGTTCCTCTGAACCCGCCTGCCCTCGCTTAAGTGCAATGACTATGCCAGCACGCAAGCCGTTGCGTGGGCAAAGCCTTAAATCATTATGTTTAAAAAGCTTGCCTTTATTAACCCGTATTCCAGCAAAGAACCGGCAGCTTTAGAAGAGAAGCTTTCGTATGAAAACACGCCGCTTGGAAGAGAAAGACAGTGTTCTAAATTAGAGCATCTCGTTAAGCTAATGCTCCGCAACGGCACGTTTGCGGCAACCCGGCAGGATTTTTTCATCATCGGAGGATGGGGGAAAGATAAAACTGTGGTATTGCCTGTGCTTGAATCCTTTTTTGTCGACATCCGACACACATAAAAAACATTCGGCTGGACTTGGAGCGATTGCGAATGTTAGAGTAGTTGAACGTTCGCGGCCACACTCGCCGCGTTTCCGTTTGCAAGTTGATAGGCTTCCTACCGCTTATTCCGCGTGTGGCCTTCTACTGTCAGTTTCGTTTCCTCCGGTATCAAAAAAATTAGATTCTTGATAGTTCATAGCAGCGGAGGTCATTGCCCGGCATTTTGACCACGCTGCGCTTGGAGAAATTTTATGCCATTCTCACGTCTGCTCCCCCGCACGCAAAAAACCGGTCTGCTTGTCGGCATCGGCGCGCTTTCGGTCTTATTTTTGATAGTCGTCATTCAGCTTTATTTCATCCGGCGTCAGCCCGTCGTCCATAATGTCAACTACACGGAACTACACGCCCTTGTTAATGATTCGGCCATGAGAGCGTTGACGGTCGATGGCGAACTGTTGGTGGTTGAGAAGACCGACGGCGCCCGCGCACAGGCCGTGGTGACGAACGCTGTGGCGCAACAGGAGATCATCAGCAGTTTCGAGAAGAAGAGTCTGCCCATCGTTTTCCGCACGCTTCAGCCGGGGCGTTTGGCCTCCGCGATGAACTGGCTGATCACTTTGCTGACGCTTGGCGTCATCAGCTTCGTTGGTTGGCGCATGTATGCCAGCATGAGCGGCGGGCATGGCGATTTCGAGTTGAGCGATGCGCGCGGCGCGCAAACCACCACTTTCGATGATGTCGCCGGCGTGGACGAAGCGAAAAACGAATTGGCTGAAACCATCGAGTTCCTGCGCGACCCGCTTCGCTTCGGACGGCTCGGCGGGCGCGCCCCGCGCGGCATCCTGCTCTCCGGCCCTCCGGGAACGGGTAAGACAATGCTCGCCCGCGCTGCCGCCAACGAAGCGGGCGTGCCGTTTTTGTCCGTTTCGGGTTCGAGCTTTCAGGAAAAGTTTGCGGGACTCGGAGCGGCGCGCGTGCGTCGTCTCTTCGCACGGGCGCGCAAACTCTCGCCCTGCGTCGTTTTCATCGATGAGATCGATGCGCTCGGTCGTCGGCGCGGGCGCAGCGGCGACTCCGCTTCCGCCGATCAAGACCAGACGCTGAATCAACTCCTGATCGAGATGGACGGCTTCGCGCAATTGAACGGCGTCGTCGTCATCGCCTCGACCAATCGCCCCGACATCCTCGACCAAGCCCTCACGCGTCCCGGCAGATTCGACCGCGAGATCACCGTCAACTTCGCCGATGTGCGCGGGCGCGAACAGATTCTCCGTGTCCACGCCCGCAAGTTGACGCTCGCGCCCGAACTCGAACTGAGTTGGATCGCGCGCGGCACTCCCGGTTTCTCCGGCGCAGACCTCGCCAATTTGCTCAACGAAGCGGCTATCGCCGCCACCCGGCACAATGCCGATGCCGTCTGCCGCGAGCACGTCGAGTATGCCCGCGATAAAATCCTGATGGGTGCGGAACGTCGCGGCTTCATGATGGATGAGGAAGAACGCTACGCCACGGCAATTCATGAAGCGGGGCACGTCGCCGTCGGTCTGGACGTGAAGCACGGCGACCCGATTCACAAAGTCTCGATCCTGCCGCGCGGTCGGGCGCTCGGCGTCACGCAATCGCTGCCCGAACGCGACCGGCTGATGAAGAAGCGCGAGTATTTGGAAGATCAAATCGCGTTGCTCTTAGGCGGGCGAGCTGCCGAACAAATCCTGCTGGAGACGATGACGGCGGGCGCATCGAACGACATCGAACGCGCGGTCGAAATCGCGCGCAAGATGGTGGCCGAGTTCGGCATGAGTCCGCTGGGGCCGATTCATCTCGGCAAACCGGAAGACCCGCGCAGCCAGGCGTTGCTGGACCGGGTGGAGCACGCGACCGGCGAAATTATCAACGCGCAAATGATCCGCGCCTGTGAAATCGTCACCGCGCGCCGCGAAGAGATCATACGGCTCACCGCCGGATTGATGGAGCGCGACACGCTGGAAGCCGATGAGATACAAGCCTGCTTCGGCATCGAGAAGGCGAGCCGGGCAGCCGCGTAAGGCAGGCAGCAGAAGCATCTGGTTGGAAGTAGGGGACAGTCGAAAATGATCGCGAATCATTCTCTCGACTGCCCCCTGAAATTTTTTAACTCTTCATAGCTATCCGCCCCGCTCCGACCTCCGGTTCCCGTTTCCTGCCGACTGTTTTCTTTATTTCTCCGCTTGCTTGTCCGCCATGTCTCCTGTAATTTTGCGGGTGAAGGCAAATTTGATTCATCACTTGTCGTTGGCTCCCGAATGCTCCTGTTACGATGACATATCCCGGCGTAGCGCGTCTGGAATTACCGATCCTGCAAGAATTGGTCGCAACCGGCGGGATGGACGACGTGCGTTATATTTACGAACGCCTCGTCGCTTACTTCCCGCAAATTGACGACGCCGCGCATGACGCGAACGGCAATGGTGAACTCCGGCAGTGGAAACGGCACGTCCAGCGCGCCGGGCGCGAACTCGCCGACAAACGACAGCTCGAACGCCGCCGGGGTCTCTGGACCATCACGGCGCAGGGGCGCAAGCGGGTCGCGGATGAAGCGCCGAGTTTCTCATTCTCTCTGGAACTCGCGCCGACGCCGCAGACAGGCTCCGCCGCCTTCTCCCACACGGATGTCCAACAAATGCTTTTAGACATCGGGCGGGTGCTCGGACATCACGCTGAGAGCGAGTTTGAGTATTATGACGTGGTCTGGCGGGCGAGCGAGACGAGTCCGCGTCTGAGCCACATCTTTGAAGTGCAGCGCAAGGGCAACGTCGATGCCGCGCTGGCGAAACTCAAACGCGCTTACGAAGCACAACGCTCGAAACCTTTTCTCGTCGTGGCGAGCGAGCGCGACACGAACCGCGCGCAACAGCAGATGAGCCAGGCGCGCACCGGCGCATTCCATGAGATCGGGCGGGTCACGACGATACTGAGTTTTGAACAACTGCACCGGCTGCATCGCGCCCTCACCTCCGTCGAAGGTTTGCTCGCGGAATTCATCGAACGATGATCGGCACACCCCTACGCCAACAGTATCTCGACATCAAGCGTCGCCACTCGAATGCGCTGCTGCTGTTTCGCATCGGCGATTTTTACGAAGCTTTCGACGACGACGCGCGCCTCCTGGCACGCGAACTCGGCATCGTGCTGACTTCCAAATTGATGGGCCGAAACGCCCGCGTCCCGCTCGCGGGCTTCCCGCATCACAGCCTCGAACGTCATCTCGCGACGCTCATCGCGCGCGGCCATCGCGTCGCCATCTGCGAACAACTCACCGCCGCACCCGTCAAAGGTGAAACCGGGCGTGGCTTAATCGAGCGCGACGTGGTGCGCGTCGTCACGCCGGGGACGGTGATCGAACCCGGCCTGCTGCACAGCAAAGTCAATAACTATCTCGCCGCTTACATGAGCGACGGGCGACGCGCCGGGATCGCTTACGCCGACGTGACGACGGGCGAATTTGCCGCCACCGAACTCGACTCCGCCTCGGCCATTTCCGAACTCCAACGCATCGCGCCCGCCGAAATTTTGCTCCCGCACACCCTCGAAGCGGCAAAAGCTGATTTGCCCGGATTCATCACCTGCTGCGACGACGATTATTTCGCCGCCGCACAGGCGCGCAGCACGCTGCTCAACCATTTCGAGGCGCGCACGCTTTCAGCCTTCGGGTTAAACCGCTCGCCGTTCGCCACCTCAGCCGCCGGCGCGATCATCGCTTACCTGCGGGACACTCAAGCCTCTGCCGCCGAACAGTTGACACGGCTGACGATTTATCACACCGGCAACTTCATGCTGCTCGACGCGCGGACGCTTCGCAGTCTCGAAATTTTCGAGAGTTACGGCGGCGCGCCCTCGTTGTTGGCGACGCTCGATGTCACGCGCACCGCGATGGGCGGTCGCCGTTTACGCGGGTGGCTGCGCCAACCCTTGCTCGATATGACGGAGATCATGCGCAGACATGATCATGTAGCTTGGTTCGTCGAACACAAAAGGGCGCGAGCGGAACTTTTCGCCGCGCTCGACCTGATGCACGATCTGGAACGATTGTCGGGGCGCGTGCGCGCGGGCGCGGCGTCTGCATCGGAAGCGCTTGCGCTCGGCCAGAGTCTGGAGACGCTCCCGCGCGTGCGCGCCGTCTTACAGGGAGACCACAAACGGTTTGAGGCGTTGCTGGCCGCGATCCCCATGTGTGCGGAAGCGGCGCGCGTCATTCGGGAAGCCATCGCGGACGAGTTGCCGAAACGAAGCGAAGGAACGGGCATCATCCGCGCGGGCTTTTCGGAGGAACTCGATAAACTGCGCGAATTATTGCGCAATGGTAAAACGTATCTCGCGGAAATGGAGCAGCGCGAGCGAGCGCGTACCGGCATCAAAAGCCTGCGCGTTGGTTATAACAAAGTCTTCGGCCATTACATCGAAATCACACGCCCGAATCTCCACCTCGTTCCCACCAGCTACACGCGCAAGCAGACGCTGGCGCAAGCCGAACGCTTCATCACGCTCGAACTCAAAGAGTTCGAGTCGCTCGTCGTGAACGCGCAGGAGCGCATCGGCGAACTCGAAGCGAATCTCTTCCGGCAAGTGTGCGTCGAGATCGGCAGAAGCCGCGACGAAATTCTGGTCGCCGCTTCCGTCGTCGCTTACCTCGACGCCATCGCCTCATTCGCCGAAGTCGCCGCGCAATACAACTATGTGCGTCCTCTCCTGTCCGAGACGCCGGTGCTGCGCATTACGGCGGGTCGCCATCCGGTGCTGGAACGGTTAGTAGAAGACAATACTTTCATCGCCAACGATGTGAAGTTGGGCGGCGAGCACGCGCCGGAGATCGTTTTGATTACCGGGCCGAACATGTCGGGGAAGTCAACTTACCTCAGACAGACTGCGCTCATCGTCCTGATGGCGCAGGCAGGCGGTTTCGTCCCGGCGACACACGCAACCATCGGACTCTGTGATCGCATCTTCACCCGGATCGGCCTCTATGATCGTCTGGGCATCGGCGAATCGACTTTTATGACCGAGATGATCGAGACGGCGCGGATTCTTCATCACGCCAGCCAGCGGTCTTTGATCCTGCTCGACGAACTCGGACGCGGCACTTCGACCTACGACGGCCTTGCCGTGGCGCGCTCCGTGCTCGAATACATTCATAACCACCCGCAACTGCGTGCCAGGACGCTTTTCGCCACGCACTACCACGAACTGACCGCGCTCGCCGCCTTGCTGCCGCGCCTGGAAAATCTGCATGTCGAAATTGCGGAGCAGGGAAGCGAACTCGTCTTTCTTTACAAGATCAGCCCCGGCAGCGCGGAGAAAAGTTACGGCGTTTATGCCGCTAAACTCGCCGGGTTGCCGCGCCCCGTCGTCCGCCGCGCCGAAGAACTTTTACGCGAGTATGAGACGCAGGAGGGCGGCGGGCGTTCGATTGACGGCGAGCAGGTGTCGAAGCAGCCGACGCATTTACCTGTGCGCGACCCCGAAGCCAAAATTATTCAAGCGCTCAGGGACTTAGACCCGAACGCCCTCGCGCCGGTCGAAGCATTGATGAAGCTGTTCGAATTGCGGCGATTGGCGGAAGACGAGGAAGCTGGGCCGGGTACGGTGCGGGCGGTTCGCACCGCATAGCAGATTTGCAGTAACAGGGGGCAAAAAGAGAGTGGCGCCGATGCTGCCGCTCTCTTTTTGCCCCCTGTTACTTTGACAAATTCAATGGCCGAGCGCCTCCGGTCGTTCCGAGACTTCTTCGATGATGCGGCTGCGGGCGCGGATGGTGACAATCGCTACTCCGGCGAAGATAAAACCGGCGGCGAGCCACGTGCGCGAATTCAACTGCTCGCCGAGAATTAGTGGCGCGACGGCAAAGGCGATGAGCGGTTGCAGATAGATGTAAATGGCGACGATGCTGGGCGCGACGCGCCCCAGCGCCCACGCGTTCAGATAGTAAGCCGCCACCGTCGGGATGAGGATAATGTAGAGCACCGCCAACCAGACACCCAGCGGGATATTCGACAACGGAATGTCTGCCAGGTGATAACCGCCGATGGGCAATGTGACCAGACTGCCGAAGATGAAAATCCACGTGATCACCGTGAGCGCGCCGTAACGTTTGATCATGTCTTGCGAGATGGCGATGTAAGCCCCGTAAGACATCGAATTGACGATGAGGATCAAATTGCCGATGTTCGTCTCGCGCGAAAAATTGGCCTGCGCCGGATTGATGAGATAGACGACGCCGCAGGCCGCCAGCAACAGGCCGATGGCGACGCGCCACGACCCGGTTTCATAACCGAGCATGACGCTGACGAGCAGCGCGAAGATGGGGATGGTCGAACCGAGCAACGCGGCGTTGATGGCGGTCGAAAGTTCGAGCCCTTTGACAAAGAGAAATTGATTGAGGACGACGCCGAGCAAACTGTAGAGGGCGAGCCGCGCAAAATCGCTTCGATGCTTGATTTTTACATAGCCGGTGGCACGCCGGATGATGAGGAAGGCGAGCGTTGCGCCGACGACGCGGAAGGTGACGAGACCCGTGGCCGGGAGCGTCCGCAGCGCGATCTTGCCGACGACAGGCCATGTGCCGAAGATCAATTGGACGGCGATCAAGGCGAGGTGGGGTTTGATGTCCGTTGCCGGTAGCGTCGTGGTTTCGTTCATGAAAAGAGCGTTCGACCCGTGGCTCGAAGGAAAAGAACCGGGCAATCTCAGAGCATGAGCAGCAACGGGTTTTCCAGCATCTGCTTGAAGGTTTGTAAAAACTTTGCGCCCGTCGCCCCGTCGACGAGGCGATGATCGCATGACATGGTCACGCGCATAATTTGTCGCACGGTCACTTCGCCCTCGCGCACGACCGGTTTCGCTTGCATCGCGCCCACTGCCAGAATCGCCGCCTCCGGCGGATTGATGATCGCGGTGAATTCGTCGATGCCGAACATGCCGAGGTTGCTGATCGAGAATGACGCGCCCGTGTATTCGTCGGGTTGAAGTTTGCGTGCGCGGGCGCGTTCGGCTAGCCCGCGCACTTCGCGGCTGATCTGCCCGATGGATTTATGATCCGCCGAGCGAATGATTGGCGTGATCAATCCTTCTTCGATAGCGACGGCAACACCGATGTCGGCGCGTTCATAGTAACGAATTGTTTTATCCTGAAACGAAGCGTTGACCTGCGGATGCCGGGTCAAGGCCACGGCGGCCACCTTGATGATGATGTCGTTGATGCTGACCTTGTTCTCTTTGTCGAGTTCGTTGAGTTGGGCGCGCAGCGCGGCGGTGCGATCCATCTCGATCTCGGTGGTCAGGAAGAAATGCGGCACGGGGCCGGTGGACGAAGTCAGACGGCGCGCAATCGTGGCGCGCATCGTCGAAACGGGTTCGTCGCGGTACGGCGACGCGCCTTCGACTGCGGGTTGCTGTGCTAATTGCGGAGCGCGTGCTTCGGCGGCGCGAAGTTGAGGCTGCTCCGGCGGCGCTTGTTCTTGCGCTGTAGCTTGAGGCGGCTGCCCTCCGGCATGGATGGCGGCTTCGATGTCGCGCTTGACGATGCGTCCGCCGGGGCCGCTGCCTGCAAGATTCTGGAGGTTGAGATTCGCTTCGGCGGCCATGCGCGCCGCGAGGGGCGAGATGATGATGCGCCCGTCTGAGCGTTGCCCGTTACCGGAACCGCTCTCCTCACCCTGCACCGTTGCTGTAATTGCAGAATTGTCGGGTGGCGGGGGCGGCGCACCGGCGGTCGCGGCGGCGGGTGGGCCGCCGACTTCGCCTTTGAGCGGAGCGCCTTGAATGGTGGCCTGCGTGCGCGCGCCTTCAGCGACGACTCCGGCTAACTCTTTTTGCGCGCCGTCCTGCCCGCTCTCAACTTTCTCTGCGATGCTCTTTTTATTTGCAGCGGCGGCTTCGCCTGACCCCGCTTTCGAGACGAGGGCGGAAATGTCTTCCTCGGCGTCGCCGATGATGGCGATCACCTCGCCAAGCGGGACGGTCGCGCCCGCCTCGACGAGGATTTTGCGCAGCACTCCGGTCGTCAGAGCTTGCGCCTCCATCGTCGCCTTATCGGTGTCAATCTCGGCGAGCGGCTCGCCGACGCTCACCGGGTCGCCCTCTTTCTTCAGCCACCGCGTCAGTTGTCCTTCTTCCATCGTCGGCGAGAGTTTCGGCATGACTACCTGCGTTGCCATTCTTCTTTGTCCTTTGTCCGTAGTCCGTTGTCAGTTGTTCAATGCTATCTCCGGCCACTTCGTTCGTCCGTCACTAACATAGGGACAACGCACGACTGACCACGGACAGCTTTTTACAAGTATGAAACTTCGCGCACGGCGGCGACGATTTTGGCGACATCGGGCAGCGCGAGTTGTTCAAGATTCTTGGCGTAAGGCATCGGAGCATCCGCGCTGGAGAGCCGCTTGACGGGCGCGTCCAGATAATCGAACGCGCGCTCCATGATCTGCGCGCTGATCTCGGAGCCGACGCCGCAAAAGGCGTGCGATTCTTCGACGATCACGACGCGGTTAGTTTTCTTCACCGATTTGATAATGGTGTCGATGTCAAGCGGTCGGATCGTGCGCGGGTCAACCACCTCGACGCTGATGCCGTCCTTCTCCAGTTCCTCAGCCGCTTTGAGCGCGAGCGGGACGGTCAGCGAGCGCGCGACGATGGTGGCGTCCGTGCCTTCGCGTTTCACGTCGGCGACGCCGAGCGGGATGGTGAAATCGGGATCGTCCGGCACTTCGCCCTTCATGCCGTACATGCGTTCCTGCTCCATGAAGATGACAGGGTCGTCGTCGCGAATCGCGCTCTTGAGCAAACCTTTCGCGTCGGCGGCGGTCGAAGGCATCACGACCTTGAGGCCGGGGAAGTGCGCGTACCATGATTCGAGCGCCTGCGAGTGCTGCGACGAAACCTGATAAGCCGAACCGTTCGGGCCGCGAAAGACGATGGGGATTTTGAATTGGCCGCCCGACATGTAGAGCATCTTGGCGGCGGAATTGACGATCTGGTCGGTGGCGAGGATGGAGAAGTTGAAGGTCATGAACTCGATGATGGGGCGCAGGCCGGTCATCGCCGCACCGACGCCCAGACCCGCAAAACCGAGTTCCGTAATCGGCGAATCGATCACACGTTTTTCGCCGAACTCTTCCAGCAGCCCCTTTGAAACTTTATACGCGCCCTGATAAGCGGCGACTTCCTCGCCGAGCAAAAAGACATTTTCATCGCGATGCATCTCTTCGCGCAACGCTTGATTCAAAGCCTCGCGGATCGTGATAACGGCCATTCAACAAACCTCCAAGAAACAGTGATAGGTAATGGGTGATAAGAAGAAAACCATCTT
The DNA here is from genome assembly GCA_051006195.1 of Pyrinomonadaceae bacterium. Taxonomy (GTDB): domain Bacteria; phylum Acidobacteriota; class Blastocatellia; order Pyrinomonadales; family Pyrinomonadaceae; genus JAIVJZ01. Next base: position 4,071 of record JBPCIP010000102.1, on the reverse strand, counting down.
CTCCTAATCACCCCTCACCTATCATCTATCACCCGGTTTTAATCGGGTTGGCATAGATATGGGTGAAAAGTTCTTCGGGTGCGGGTTCGGGGCTTTCTTCGGCGAACTTGACCGAGTGTTCTACCTCCGCGCGCACGCGTTCGTTTACCTCTTTGAGCGCGGCCTCGTCGAGTACGCCCTTGTGCGTGAGGCTGTCGGAGAAGAGTTTGACGGGGTCGCGCTCCTGATATTTTTGGATTTCGGCGCGCGTGCGGTAATTGCCGGGGTCGGACATGGAATGGCCCATGAAGCGATAGGTGCGGACTTCGATCAGAGTCGGCAGCGACTCGTCGCGGGCGCGCTCGACGGCGCGCTCGGTCGCTTCGCGGACGGCGAGCACGTCCATGCCGTCAACAAACTCGGAGGCCATATCGTAGCCGCGCGCTTTTTGCGACACGTCCTGCAAAGACATCGCGCGGGCGAGCGACGTGCCCATGCCGTACTGGTTGTTTTCGCAGATGTAAATGCAGGGCAGTTTCCAAAGTTGCGCCATGTTGAATGATTCATGAAGCGCGCCCTGATTGACGGCGGCCTCGCCGAAGAAGACGAGCGAGACTTGTCCTGTCCCTTTGTATTTCGCGGCGAAGGCGACGCCGGTGGCGAGCGGAATCTGAGCGCCGACGATGCCGTGGCCGCCGAGAAAATGGGCATCGCGGTCGAAGAGGTGCATTGAGCCGCCTTTGCCCGCCGAACAACCGCTCGCCTTGCCATAGAGTTCGGCCATCACTTCATCCGGCGAGGTGCCGCGCACGAGCGCGTGGGCGTGATCGCGGTAGCTCGTCATAACATAATCATCAGGTTTGATGGCGGAGAGGGAGCCGACGGCCACCGCCTCCTGTCCGATGTAGAGGTGGCAGAAACCGCCGATCTTGCCGAGCGTGTAGGCTTCTGCCGCCTTTTCTTCAAAACGACGAATGAGCAGCATCTGGTAGAGCATTTGCAACAGCGTCTCTCTGTCCACCGCTTCGATCTGCTGATGTAAATGCTGCTGGCGATGCTCGTGCTCAGCGCGTAGTTCGTCGGGATTCGGGGTGTCGTTTTTTTCGGGTTCGGCGACGCTGACGGCGTTCGCTTCACTCTCTTGTTCGCGTGGTTTCAAGGGTGTCACTTTAAGTTCGCTCATGAAATTGTTCTCTCCGGCTCAACGCAAACGACGACGAGCCGGCGGCGGCACGCCGGGTGCGATGGTACATTAGTACGCTTCAAGCCAGGGCTGTACAGGTGATGGCAAAATGAGATTATACGCGAGATATTAGCTGCGGCGCAAAAGGGGCAAAAAAGAGGCCGGGAAACGCACCAACGGCGCGCTTTGAATTAAATTCCAAAGCGCGCCGTTGAAAATCGAAAGCCCGGTTTTGCTATCTGAAAGCGTCTATCGAGTGAACGACGTTTTGCGTGATTGATGCCGGATTGAGCTTGCGCCCATGTTTGTCTTGCTGCATGTTGCGACCGGCGCGCGAGAGCAATTCTTCCGAGGTTTCGCCGTCGCCGGGGAAGCAAGCGATTCCGATGCTGATGCCGATCTTGGTGGTGCGCCCGGTGCGGAGCGTAAATTCGGACGACTCGACCGCCGTGCGAATGCGTTCGGCCACCATCATCGCCACCTCGCCCGACGCCATCGGCATGATCGCGACGAACTCATCGCCCGCGTAACGCGCCAGAATGTCCATCTGCCGGAACTGTTTTTTGATGATCGAGGCCACGTTTGCCAGCAGGCGGTCGCCAATCGGGTGGCCGTGCGTGTCGTTGATTTCTTTGAAGTCGTCCAGGTCCATACTGATGACTGACAACGGCTCGCGGTTCAGACGCTGGCACTCGGCGATGCGCTGTTCGAGTGCATGATGGAACGAGCGAGCGTTGGGCAGGTCGGTCAGCGTGTCCGTGAGCGCGCTCTGCTTGGTCTTCTCGAAAGTCAATGCGTTGTTGAGCGCGACGGAGGCATGTTGCGAAACGGATTCGAGCAGCCGGACGTGTTCGGTCGTGTAGGTGGCGCGCTCTTTGGAATAGACGGTGAGCGCGCCGAACGCGCCATCCTCGCGCAGCAGCGGCGAGACGAGCACTCCGCGAATATTCTTGGAAACTTCTTCCGGGATGCCGACCAGATCAAGTTCGGGTGGCGTGTTGCACATCGAACGCGCGTTCGCAATCACCCAACCCGAAATGCCTTCGCCAATCGTGATCCGGCGGCGCGCGAAAGTCTCAACATACTCGCCGGCGACATGCGCGGCGACGGCTTTACCGGAACGGTCGTCGACGAGATAAATAATGCAGGTGTCGAAGGGGACGATGGAGCGGAGCTTGCTCGCCACCAGATTAACGGTGTCCTGCAAGTTGAGCGATGAGCCGATGGTCTGGGCGATTTCGTGGAGGGCGAAAACCTCGCGTTGCGCTTCGACGATGGAGCGGAAACCGGAGTCGCCGTCGAGCGACGAGCCGAGGATGTCGGAGGCCAGACCGGCATCGGGGCGGGCCTCGTTCGCTTCATCTTTTTTCGACGCGACTTGTTCCTGTATGTCGTGTTCGGCGATGAGATTATCGAAGAACTCGATGTTGGTGATGAAGGTTTCAACCACATGCGGGTCGAAGGAACTGTTCGACATCTTGCGCAGCAAGTCGAGCGAGTCTTCGCGTTTCATGCCGACGCGGTAGGGGCGGTCGCAGCGCGTGGCATCGTAGAAATCCACCACCGCGATGATGCGTGCGACGAGCGGAATCTGTTCGGACTTCAAACCTTTCGGATAACCGGAGCCATCCCACTTTTCGTGATGGTAGCGCACGATGTCTTCCACCGGGTAAGGGAAGTTGACGCGCTTGATGATGTCGCCGCCGACTACCGTGTGAATTTTCATCTTCTCAAATTCGGCGGCGGTCAGTTTGCTGGGCTTGTTCAAAATGTACTCCGGCACGGCCAACTTGCCCACGTCGTGCAGGAGCGCGCCCGCGCGCAGGGCATGCTTCTCTTCTTCACTGACACCGAGTAGCTGACCTAACTCCATCGCGTAAATCTGAGTGCGGCGCACATGGCCGTGAGTCGTCTGATCCTTCGCGTCGATGGCGATGGCGAGCGATTCGATGGTGTTCATGTGCAGGTCTGTGATCTCCTGCATGTGTTGCAGTTTTTCCTCTTCGCCGCGTTGGACTTCGCTGACGCGCTTCTCGTCAAAGCGGAAGAGCAAGTAAATCAACGAGACGATCAAAACTCCGACTAACAGAAACGCGATGCCGCCCCCGTTGAAGGTCGAATAGAAAAGCGCCGCCGCCGCCGCGCCCGCCAATTGCGTCATCGAAGTCCAGACCAGACTCTCACGGGAAAACTTCAGGCTCGTCTTCCCTGATTCGAGCGCGACATAGAAAGCGGAAGCCAAAGTGTTCAACGCGTATTGCACGATGGCGAGCACGAAAAGAGGGAAGATCAATCTTTCCAACGAAGCCGTGCGCGCGTTGGCCGTCGTGGAACTGCCGACTGTCAGAAGGGTGAGCAGATTGTAGACGACGACTGCGAGAGAGGTTGAAATAATGGCGGAAACCGTTCGGTAGAAGCGCAGGCGACGATCACCGCTGCGCCACGCCGAGATGAAACCATCAACCCCGGATAGAATGGCGGCGGGGGCTGCACCAAACATCATCGCTGCCAGAAAGACCAGCGCATCGGCCATCGACTTCCCGCTGTGGCTCGTGCCGTCGGCGTTGATCAGGGGGACGGTAAAAGGTCCGGCAGCGATGGTCAAAGCTAACAGCACGCTACCGTAGAGGTAGCCGGTCGCCGTGAGCGACCACAAACTGTCGAGGGAAAAGACAAGGAGGGCTGCCGCTAACGCCGCAGCGCCGCACAAAAGCGCGAGGCTTTTCCAGTTTCCGTTCGGCATGATTGATGGAGTTCCTGTGGGTGTTAAAAAGTTAAAGGGTTTCCGGCTGTGATCGTAGTGTGCCTGTATCAGCGCGCAAAGCGGGAGGGTTGCCAATCAAAACAGTGCCAAACAATGTTGGCAGATACAAAGTAATTGTTTTTCGGAATCTAGTCAAGCATTAATT
>JBPCIP010000101.1:0-21319 GCA_051006195.1 Pyrinomonadaceae bacterium | reverse complement strand
GAAAAGAAGTTTGTCTTCTCAATGGCAAGCATCAAACAACGCGCGTTCAATGAACATCTGCTGAACTTGATAATTTCCAAGTTAGCTTTAGAGCCAACTGCGGTCATAAATCACCCACAGTTTGAATGTCTTAGGAATTATGCAGCTATCGCTGCTTAATTCTGTCCGAACCATTGTTTGAATATCTTAGGAATTATGCAGCTATCGCTGCTTAATTCTGTCCGAACCATTGAATCTATGACCAACGAACATTCTTTAGGAGCGCATCGCGGGATGAAATTTTCATATCTTAGACGGCCATTGCTGCTGTTGACCGTACTGACTCTCTTAACTTCAGAGCGCAGTGTCGCGGTAGCCCAACGACGTGCAGGCGAAAGAGGCGCGAGGCCACCAGCTGCCGCAAGAGTGGCTGCGAATGCTACGCGGATACAAGAGCGAAATGTGCGGGCGCACATGGAGTTTCTGGCGAGCGACGCGATGCAGGGTCGCGGCAGCGGGACGCAGTTTGAATTGCTCGCGGGGCATTACATCGCTTCGCAGTTACGTCAATTCGGCATTGAACCTTCCGGCGATGCGGATGCGGCGGGCCGCCAGACTTTCCTGCAAACGGTGGCTCTCACGCGTCGAGCCTTCGCCGCCGCGCCCACGCTCAGTTTCAGTGCGAACGGACAAACTAAGAAGTGGGAACATGGCAGGGAGATGCTCGCCGGGCGCATCTCCGCCGAAAACTTCGAAGGAGCTTTGCAGAAGTTGCGCGCGGGCGAGAAACCCGCGCCGGGAGCGGTCGTGCTCTTGAGTCAAACCGGGAGCAGCACCGCGCAACAGTTGTTTGCGCAGGCAGTCGCGCTAGGACGACAGGGCGCGGCGGCGGTGCTCGTCGCGGAGAATTCCACTTTGCGACAGCGTTGGGCGGCGATGGGGGCGGAGTTGCCGCAACTGCCTGCGACGGCCAGAAATTCCGCCGGAAGCACGGGAAGCATTTTGATCTTGAGTACGGACGCTTACGGGGAACTGCAAGGGGTGGCCGACGGCACGCCGATCAGCCTGCAAGGGACGCTCGCGCCTGTGCAGACGAGCGACACCTGGAATGTGGTGGGCGTGCTGCGCGGAAGCGATCCGAAACTGGCGAGCGAGGCGGTGCTCCTGAGCGCGCACATGGATCATCTCGGCGTCGGGAGCGGTCAGACGGGCGATCAAATTTATAACGGGGCGGACGACGACGCTTCGGGCGTCGTGGCCGTGTTGGAGTTGGCGCGGGTGCTGGGTGGGGCAAAGAAGCCGAAGCGCACTATCTATTTCGTCCTCTTCGGCAGCGAAGAGAAGGGCGGCCACGGCGCACAGCATTTTCTCGCGCACCCGCCCGTTGCGCTCTCTCAGATCGTCGCCAATTTGGAATTTGAGATGATCGGGCGACCCGATCCGAAAGTTGCCGCCGAGACGCTCTGGCTCACAGGCTACGAGCGTTCCAACCTCGGCGCGCAACTCGCACGGCAGGGGGCACGACTCGTGCAAGACCCGCACCCGGAGCAAAACTTCTTCCAGCGTTCGGACAATTACGCGCTGGCGCGGCGCGGAGTCGTGGCGCACACGGTGTCGAGTTTCGGATTGCACGCCGAATATCATCAGCCACAGGACGATATCGCGCACATTGATTTCGCACACATGACGCGCGCCATCAACTCAATGGTCTTGCCCGTCCTCTGGCTCGTCAACTCAAACTTCACTCCGGTGTGGGTTGAAGGCAAAAAGCCATAAAAGCAGGGTAACTCCGGCGGGAATTTCTAACCTTGCCCGTTACGGGCTTCGATGTATCGGTCAACGGTCTCGGCCAGCCGATCTACACGACCGATCACTCGGTCTACGTTTTCGGTTAATTGATCAACACGCCCGGTCAATCGCGTAATCGCTTCGCCGGTGCGAAACTGAGCATCAGCCAACGCGGCGATGCGCCGGTCGGCGTTGGACTGTGACTCTTCGGCATGAATCTGAGCATCAGCCAATGCGGCGATGCGCCGGTCGGCGTTGGACTGTGACTCTTCGGCATGAATCTGAGCATCAGCCAACGCGGCGATGCGCCGGTCGGCGTTGGACTGTGACTCTTCGGCATGAATCTGAGCATCAGCTAAAGCAGCGATGCGCCGATCCGCGTCGGACTGTTCCGCCCTCACTTCGTCCAACCGTTCGTCGTGGCGGCGCAACATCTCTACCAGCATTTTGAAATATTGTTCAAGGTCTGAGACCCGCGCCTCTAGCTTATCCGCGCTCATTTCTTCTCGCCTTTCTTCTTATCCGCCGTCGAATCTAAACAGTAGAATAACATCTTGCACATTACGCGCCACTAAACTCAATAGTGTCGCCCGTTTCTCTGGCTCGTCAAGTCAAACTTCACGCCGACGTGGGTCGAAGGGAAGAAGCCTTGATAATAGTTCAAAAATTTGTTGCTCGATAAACTTTAAATCTCTCGGAAAAGAGCTATCGGCGTGACCATCACAGCATCAGGAGGAAATATCATGCTGCGAAGTCCTGCTGCTGCTGCCTGCCCTGCTCCAATCATTTGCTCGGTAGGTAGTGACACTGAAAAAGCAGGCTCTTCCTTAATGCCTAACAGATATACCGAGGCCAAGCCAGCAGTTCCGTGTTTAAAGTAGTACGTTGATATTGGCTCTTCCATCCCGCCATCTTTAAGCGTTCCGGCAATGTTTAAACCAGCTTCGGTTTGGAGTAGAAACCCTGACGGGACGATCACTTTCGACATAAATTGGATTAATTGTTTTAAGTTTTGCACGGATGCTTTCTCTGAGGGTGTTCGAGCTACCTTCCGTTGGTTTTCAGCTTCCATCTCTAAAGCTGCGACGGCGAGTAGCATCATACTGCTGTCTATAAACAGCACCGTTCCCTTAGCAACTATCGACGACCCGTGCGATGCTAATTCAACATCGGTTTGAGTGCGGTTTTTTTCATTAAAGCAAGGAGAGTACATCTACCGTAGTCAGGTCGTGTGGATTGATAACGCGCTTCTGGCTTCTTAAATTTTCTTGGGTTGACTTTACATCTCCAGAGGCAAGATGAATGCTAAGTTTAGCCGCTTTATCCTGAGACTCTCGCTCTGAGTCGGTTTCTTCAAGCGTTGTCAAATGACCGCTGAAAATTTGAGCATAATATGAGGTTATGCGTGAGGAATCGCGGTATAGGAAATCATACAATGCGACCTCTTGTCCTTCTTGCTCCACTTTGCATTCTCCTATTCATATCTCGTCGCTGCTTATCAAATTCCACAGAGTCATCAACAATCCGCTTGATATGTTCCGGCAGGCTGCCAAACGCTTCCTCGATGACAGCCCGAGCTTTTTCCCGCGTCTCTTCTGAGATGATCAATGCTTGATTTTGTTTGTCGCCTTCTGACATAGGAATATGCTAACCAGATAATAAAAAAAGGGCAAGGATTACTCGAAGTGCGGCCAGAGGGAGAGATAGAGCCGTGGGCGTAATGTTGCTTCTCCACTGCAAACGAAAGCGGCTTCGTTCGTGATGAACGAAGCCGCTTTTGTTGTTCGGTTGGAACAGGCTGTGGCTTACATGCCCATGCCGCCGCCCATGCCGCCCATGCCGCCGCCGCCCATCGCGGGGGCTTTGTCGTCGTCGGGCAGTTCGGAGACGAGCGCCTCGGTCGTGAGCATCAAGCCCGCGATAGAGGCCGCGTTTTGCAGCGCGCTGCGCGTCACCTTCGCCGGGTCGATGACGCCGGACTCAACTAAGTCTTCAAACTGCTCGGTCGCCGCGTTGAAGCCGTAGTTCTCCTTCTTGCTCTCGCGCACCTTCTCGACGATCACTGCGCCTTCCTTGCCGGCGTTCTGCACGATCTGGCGGAGCGGTTCTTCCAAAGCGCGTTTGACGATGGAGACGCCGATCTGCTCGTCCGCGTCGCCTTCGCCTTCTTCGTTGGCGCGGAACTTCTCAAGCGCCTTCGCCGCGCGCACAAGTGCCACGCCGCCGCCCGGCACGATGCCTTCTTCGACCGCCGCGCGCGTGGCGTGCATCGCATCTTCGACGCGAGCCTTCTTCTCCTTGAGTTCCGTCTCAGTCGCCGCGCCGACGCGGATCACCGCGACGCCGCCGACCAACTTCGCCAGACGCTCCTGCAACTTCTCGCGGTCGTAGTCCGAAGTCGTGTCTTCGACCTGCGCCTTAATGGTCTTGACGCGACCCGCGATGTCTGTGTCTTTGCCGCCGCCTTCGACGATGGTCGTGTTGTCTTTGTCAATCGTGATCTTCTTGGCGCGTCCCAGATCGGAGACTTGGACGTTCTCCAACTTGAGGCCGAGGTCTTCGCTGATCACTTTGCCGCCCGTCAGGATCGCGATGTCTTCGAGCATCGCCTTGCGGCGGTCGCCGAAGCCTGGAGCCTTCACCGCCGCCACGTTCAACGTGCCGCGCAAACGGTTGACGACGAGCGTCGCGAGGGCTTCGCCTTCAACATCTTCGGCGATGATGAGGAGCGGTTTGCCCATCTTCGCGATCTGTTCGAGCAACGGCAGCAGGTCTTTCATCGAACTGACCTTCTTCTCGTTGATCAGAATGTACGGATTGTCGAGCACCGCTTCCATGCGCTCAGGATCGGTGACGAAGTAAGGCGAGAGGTAGCCTCGATCAAACTGCATCCCTTCGACGACTTCAAGCGCCGTCTCCATCGTGCGCGATTCTTCAACCGTGATGACACCGTCTTTGCCGACCTTGTTCATCGCTTCCGCGATCAACTCGCCGATAGTGCGGTCGCCGTTCGCCGAAATCGTCCCGACCTGCGCGATCATGTCGCCTTTGACGGGCTTCGACAAACGCACGATCTCTTCCGTCGCACGCTTCACGGCTTTGTCGATGCCGCGCTTCAAGGCCATCGGGTTTGCGCCCGCCGCCACCGTCTTCACGCCTTCGCGGAAGATGGCCTGCGCGAGCACGGTGGCCGTCGTGGTGCCGTCGCCCGCGATGTCAGAAGTCTTAGAGGCCACTTCGCGCACCATCTGCGCGCCCATGTTCTCCATCGAATCTTTCAACTCGATCTCTTTCGCCACTGTCACGCCGTCTTTGGTGATGGTGGGTGAGCCGAATTTCTTATCGAGGACGACGTTGCGTCCCTTGGGGCCGAGTGTGATCTTGACCGCGTCGGCAAGCTGATTGACGCCGCGCAAAATTGCCGCGCGCGATTCCTCGCCATGAACTACTTGCTTTGCCATAAAGCTATTCTCCTCAATATGTGTTCAATCTTCTATTAAAAAAAACGGCAGTGTTCTGCTGTAAAGAACTACTTGCCTTTTTTGCCGCCCGCCTGCGCGCCCGCGCGCTCGATGATGCCGTAAATATCATCCTCTTTCATGATCAAAAACTCATCACCGTCGAGCTTGATCTCCTGAGGCGAATATTTGCCGAACAACACGATGTCGCCGACACGCACATCCATTGTCTGACGCGTGCCGTCATCCAACTTCTTCCCTTCGCCGACGGCGATGATTTCGCCCTGTTGCGGTTTCTCGGTCGCCGTGTCGGGAATGTAAATGCCCCCGGCAGTCTGTCCCTTTTCTTCAGTACGCCGCAGAACAACGCGGTCATGTAGTGGTCGAATGCTGATAGCCATAAAATTACTCCTTTCAGATTACACCAGTGAACTTCAGGTGTTTGATGACAAAAACTGGATCTTCAAGAACTTCTTTATCACTCGCCATACCGAAGCGCTAAAATTTAACCCGCAATTCACCGCCCTACTGCACCTTAAAGTCAAGCAGTTCAGCTTAGCACTCTATGGAAGTGAGTGCTAAGAATATCGCGTGCTGCGAGACTTGTCAACGAGGGATGGGCAGCGGGTTTTGAGAAGTTCGACTTAACGATTGCGGCGTGAGATTGATTTGCTGGCAGCGCGTTCCTGTGTGCGGTAGTTGGCAACGCGTTTGGAGAGCGTGTTGCGATGAATGCCGAGCGTGGCAGCGGTGCGCGAGAGATGCTCTTTGTGGCGTGCCAGCGCTTTTTGGATATAGAGTTTTTCAAACTCGGCGACAGCTTCGTCGAGCATGATCTGACCGTCAAGCATTTCATCTATCAGCGCTTCGAGGCGAGTACGCATCTGCATGGCTTCTCCAAACTAGTTTTTTATTTTTTTATTAGAGTGTCAATCTCGCGCAGATTCTTTAAACGGAAAAATTGTCATGCCGTCAGACGCCGATACTCAGTCAGAAAGCGAGTGCGCGTGTCTGCTGAAGTCAGCCATATTCAACCGTTAGAGGTTAGTTGAAAATCAGTTCCGGTCTTTTCCCCACCTCTAGCCTCTGATCTCTACCTTTCACAGTTCGCTGCCAGTGAGTAGCCGGTAAGCTTCGAGGTAGCGTGCTGTCGTAGCCGCTGCTATTGCGGGGGGGAGTGGCGGCGCGGGTGCGTGTTTATCCCAATCGAGCGTTTCGAGATAGTCGCGGACAAACTGTTTATCAAAAGAGGCTTGCGCCCGCCCCGGTTCGTATTTGTCGAGCGGCCAGAAGCGAGACGAGTCTGGCGTCAACGCTTCGTCGATCAAGATAATTCGTCCTTTGGTATCGCGCCCGAACTCAAATTTCGTGTCGGCGATGATGATGCCGCGACTCCGCGCCAAAGTTTCGGCTGCACGGTAGATCGCAAGCGAGGTCTCGCGCAGTCGGGCGGCGGTCTCCGCACCGATGATCTCAGCCATCTGCGCTTCACTAATATTTTCGTCGTGCCCCGCTTCGGCTTTGGTCGCGGGGGTGAAAATCGGCTCCGGCAGTTGGTCGGATTCATGTAAGCCTGCGGGCAATCTGTGGCCGCAGATTGCGCCCGTGCGTTGATAATCTTTCCAGCCCGACCCGGCCAGATAACCGCGCACGACGCATTCGATGGGGAAAACACGAGTGCGACAAACCAGCATTGAGCGTCCGCGCAGTTGCGCCGTATGCGCGCGGACGTGCGCCGGCATGCGCTCGATGTCGGTGGTCAATAAGTGGTTTTCAGTCAGGGGTCCGAGACGTTCAAACCAGAAATGCGAAAGAGCGGTGAGCACTTCACCTTTGCGCGCGATCTGCGTGGGGAGAATGCAATCGAAGGCGGAGATGCGATCCGTGGCGACGAGCAGCAATCGTTCCGCATCGACATGATAGACATCGCGCACCTTGCCGCGTCGCACCAACGGGAGACCGTCGAGGGATGTTTCGCTGACAGTTGCGGAGCCGGACATGAACTCTCACTTAAAGTTTTGGAGTTGAGTTTCGTAATGATTGCGCGCACGAAACGAGCGGGGATTGTGCTCGCGCCCTGCCGCTTTGTCAAGATCGAGAGCAGAGGTTTAGAGGCTAGAGTTCGGAGGTTAGTTAAAACCAGATTCCGACCTCTGACCTCTAACCTCTAACCTCCAACCTCTCCCTTTAGGGTTTCGCGCAGGCGTCGGATTTGGGCGGCGTGGTGATGTGCGTGGGCGGCGTAAATTTCGAGCCAATCGTCGGCAGTGTAACGACCGTGTTCGGGATGTGTGCCGGCGTGCGTCCAATCTGCTTCGGTCATGTGCGCGAGCAATTGCGCGCTGGTGGCGCGTGCAGCGCGAATGGCGTCGAGCGCGGGGGCAATGTCGCGCCCGTTGTAATTGAGCCGCTCGGCGTAAAGTTCCTGGTCGTAGGCTTGAATCGTCGGATCGTCTTCGGTGAGGAGTTGACGCAAGCGAAGCGCGGCGCGCATTTCGCTGTCGGCGAGGTGCTGGATGATCTCGCACGCGCTCCATTTGCCGGGAATGGGTCTGGCGGTTAAATGCTCACGGGGAAAGTCGGTGAGGCTTTGTTGCACCTCATCGAAGCCAATTTCATATTGCGCGATCAATTTTTGTCTCCGATCGTGGACCATGCTCTTATCACCTCAAATCAAAGTTGGGACTGAGAAAGTTCGGGCGTCAGGGGCGGGAACGCCAAGTGTTTTTCCATAAGCAAGTTTGAGCGCGGGCATCATATCAAGGAGCGTCGCCACAGCCGGAGGGCGACGATACGGAAGCATCAAACTTATAGCCCTTGAGACTAAGGTGTTGCAAGCCGGAGATCGAGTGGAAGAAAGGCCCGGAGACGGGCTGCTGGCCGCGCGCTTTGTTCGCAACAACTTAATGCTTGAGTTTGAGGCGATTATCCTGCTATATTCTAAACAGCCGGAGGCGCAGTAACGTCTCAAGCAATTTTCAATGCGTGTTAATCCCACACGCTCCTGCGCGAAAACTGACTGTCCCAATGTCAACGAAACCCGCTGCCAACATGTTGCGCTCTAAAGATTCCGAAGGCCAGGAGTCGGAAGGCGTCGACCGCAAAATGGCGCTCCTCGTCATTGAAGACGACGAAAATATTTCGACCGCGATCAGCGAATATTTCTCGCGGACAGGCTACAACGTGAGAACTGCGGGGGATGGAGTGGCCGGTGTGGAGTCGGCTTTGCAGGATCACCCCGATGCCATCATCCTCGATTTGATGCTCCCCAAAATGGACGGCCTCGCCGTCTGTCGTGAACTCAGGGAGAAGGCTCCCTACATCCCAATCCTGATGTTGACGGCGAAGGACGACGTGGTGGACAAAGTGCTCGGCCTGGAGATGGGCGCGGACGATTACATCACCAAGCCCTTTAATCTGCGCGAACTTGATGCCCGCATCAAGAGCGTGTTGCGGCGCGTGCAAGTTGCTTCCCGCACCCAAAGCGCGGGTGATGAAGCTCCGATCCTGCGCGGTAAACTGCGCATCGATCCGGCGAAACGCGAAGTGACGGTGGGCGACCGCCCCGTCGAACTGACGCCGAAAGAATTTGAACTGCTGCGGCTCTTCGCCACGAATCCGGGCCGCGTCTTTCCGCGAAAATACCTGTTGGAGAAAATCTGGGATTACTCCTACGAAGGTTATGATCGCACTATCGACTCGCACATCAACCGCCTGCGAGCCAAAATCGAAGACAACCCCGAAAACCCGCAGATGGTTCTCACCGTGTGGGGCATCGGGTACAAATTCAGCGACGAGCAGAGGTAATTTCTCGCCCGCTCGCCGCCTCTCGTCCAAGTTCACTTCCAACATGCTGCCGAGGCCAAAATTCAGCAAGGCCGAGCAGCATCCACCAATTCAAACTTTATAGCTTGCAATCCGGGCTGGCGCGCTTGATGTCTTCCCTCGTGATCTTCCTACCTGTCACCGCGTCACCGCTCGATTGTCAATGAAGTTCAAACTTGCAGGACACCACAAGCCTGCCGACTTTTGCCACAGGTTGAAATCCATGCGTCAACTCACGATCAAAATTTCCCGCCGCGCCCGTGTCGTCGGAGCCGCTGTTTCGCTCGGTCTCGGCGTCGCCGTCTGCCCGCCGCTCGCGCCCAAAGCGCAACGCTCCAAAGAGGCGGGCGTCAACGTCACAGGCGTCTCGACGCGCACTAGCGGCAAGGATGCGGTCGTCTCCATCGCCGCCGATGCGCCGCTCTCTCGCGCGCAGACATGGCAGGATGAAGAGGGCTTTCATGTGGTTGTCTACAAAGGGCAGGGCGCGTTTCGGGGCAGCGTACCGCGCGGCGTGAGGGTGCGGCGCGTGGGCGAGTCGCTCGAACTCGTCGTTCCAGTCAAACCCGGCAGCGGCGTCTATGTCCAACCGCGCTTCAACAATCTCGATTTGATCGTGAGCGGCGGATTAAACACGGAGACGGTCAACTCCGCAGCGCAAACTTCGCGCGCCGCCCTGCGCGAGCAGCAGCAGCAGAGGGACGCGACGGCAGAGCGCGCAGGACAAACGGCATCGAAGCCGCGCCCGACGAGCGGCGGCGGTAGCTTTCAATCGAAGCGCGGCAATCAAATAAAAGAATCAATCGTTGCCATCTCAAACAACAAGACGAAAGTTAATCTCACGCCTTCGCTCCCACCGCCCGCCGCGCTGAAATTGCCGGCGCTCAATGGGGAACAGTCCGCTGTGACGAACGCGCCGAATCACACGAAGAACGACGTTGCCGTTTCACCCGAAGCGGCGAATGCGGCGGTTGCTGAATTGGCGACGAACCAAACGCAGGCTGCGCCTCCCGCTGCTCCGGCGAATGAGCAAAACGCGTCGCCCGTCTTGATGCAGACGCAGGTTTCAGCGCCGTTCGAGAGCGGCGCGATGAAGCGGGCGCTGATAGTGCTGTTGATCTGTCTCACGGCAGGCGTCGCCGTGTTCCTGTTCATCTTCCTGCGCGCCCGTCGCAAAGGGGCGATGCCCGATGCAGAGGAAGGCGAAAGCCGCGAGGTGACGCAGACGGATGCCATTGTTGTATTTGAGGGGGCAGCGCAACTGGTGGAGCAGCGACAGGGGGAGAGGCGCAATGGCTTGCGCCGTTCAGAGGACAAACAATCTCTCGTCGCTGCGACAGCATCATCATCATCATCATCTGCTGTCGCACCGGCGCAGGGCTTGGAGAGGCAGGAGCGAAAGCATTCGGCTTCCGCGCCCGCTGCCAGCGTGCCGGCGGTGCTCTTCGGCGCGTATCGCATCGATCAGGAAGTGGAGAAATTGATTTCGGGCCAACCGCATAACATCGAAGTTTTGGCTACGCGCGGGAGTGACGACCGGCGCGCGCTCGAAGTTTCTCTGCTCAAAGCGCTCCATGCCGATTCGCTCAGCGGGGCGGAACGCGAGCGGGCGCGCACTGCGCTCGAAGAATATGGTTTTGTCGCGCGCCACAGCGCAGCGGTGTTGCTCGCGCCGGATGCTTACGAACGTTCTTCGGCGGCGCGTGCGCTCGGCGAGATGCGTTCGCGCGCCTCGCTGCCGTTCCTGCTCGAAGCTCTCTATGACGGGGAACAGATCGTCTGCACGGAAGTCGTAAAGAGTCTCGGCGCGCTCGCCCTGCCTTCGGCCATCGGCGCGCTGCTCGACATGGCGCGGCGTCATCCCGAATTGCCGCCGGCGCTTTTGGGTCGCGCTCTCAGCGCCTGCTCGGTCGATTGTCTGGACTTGCATGCGAGCGCGAACGGCGAATCGTTTGCGCTGCCGGAGGGGGGTGTCGATCCGTTCACCGGCGAGATTAGAGGACTCGAACCCGTCGAAGCCATCGAACAACTGCCGGAATGGCTCGAAGATGAAACGCTCGCCGATGCGCTCGAACGCCTTGAGAGCGCGGACGTGGAGATGCGAGTGGCGGCGGCGCAGCAATTGGCGCAGTTTCAGGTGCGTCGTTCGGTGGAGGCACTCACGGCGATGGCCGCCGGCGACCGCGACGCGGCGGTGCGCGCGGCTGCCGTCACGAGCCTCGGCAACATCGGACACCAATCGGTTTTCCCCTCGGTGCTGATCGCGATGGCCGACGAAGCGCGCGAAGTCCGGGCGGCGGCGGCGCGTGCGTTGTCGCGTTTGAGCTTCGACCGCGCCGATGCTTACGTGCGGGTACTGGAAACGGCTGACGCCGAGACGCTCAGGCATCTGGCATCGGCCTGTGTCGGGGCGGGACTGGCAAATCAAGCGCTGAGCCGGCTGGCGAGTAATGATCGCCGACAGGCATATGAAGCCTTCTCGCTGCTCTCGCTGGTGGCGAAAGGGGGACAGGCGGACTTGATTTTAAAAGTGGTTGAGGAGCATAAGGACTTGAACATGCGACTAGCGGCAGCACGACTGCTCGGTTTAATGGCTGAGCCGGAACTCGACTTGCGCCTGCGCCGCATCGCGCTCGGAGCCAACGCGCCGGAGAAGTTGCGCACGGCGATTCTCGAAGCCGTCTATCGCGGCGAACCGGCAGCACACATCAGCGTCCACGCCGCGATTGATGATGACAAGAGCGCACAGCATATTGCATAATGCCGCGTCTGAGACCCTAACTCGCACAACTCTGCCCTGAGCGCCATAAGCAATGCGTTATAACAACAACTCGCCGTCATTTTCCCATCTCCGTTGCTGGCTTCCGCTTGCCGTCATCATCTGTCTCTGCTTGAGCGGCGTCAACTCCGGGCGCACGGCGCGCGCACAGCAACAGCCCGCTAAAAATTCCACCGGGCAGAAGGCGCGCACCAAACGGCTCACGCCCCTGCGCACGAGCGACACAGCGGACGGGTCGCGCGTCACGATCACTTCCGATGGAGAGTTGAACGATTACTCGGCCTATCGCAGCGGCGACCGCTTCATCGTTGTCGTCCCGCAGGCCGAAGGCGCGGGCGGAGGTGACGTGCGCGGTCGTGGCTTTGAAGGCGCGCAGGTCGAAAGACGAGGCAAAGATTTAGTCTATACCTTCAAGCTTCAGCCAGGAGCCACCGCCCGCGTGAATCAACGCTTCAATCGGCTCGACGTTCAATTCAGCGCGCCGAAAGATAAGGCCAAGACCGCGACCGCAAATGACGCCGCCAAGACTCCGACCCCGGCAGCGACGACGAATCAACCGAACACGACGCCGTCTCCACAGATTATTGCCAACAAGTCTGCCACCAACGCGAATGCGCAACCGACGCCCGGCGCCCGGCGCACGCCCGAAGCGAATGCGAACGCTGCGGCGGCTAATCAGCCGCCCGTCGTCGTCCCATCGCCAAATGCAGGGACGCTTCCGTCGCCAGCCGCGCTGCCCACTGCGGCGGCTCCCACGCCGACGCTTGCGCCTACTACTGCGCCGCCGTCCGATTCGGAGCAACTCGCGCAAACTCAAGCCACTCCCGCCGCGCCCGTCTCGATCACGACGAGCGCGCCGTCAACTTCCTCGACTTCCTTCGGCGCAGTCGTCTTGCGCAATTGGCCGTGGCTCATCGCCGTGCTCTTAGCAATCGGCATCGGCCTCTTATTCGTCTCGCGTTTAGGTCGCCGCGATGAAGCCGCATCGCCGCCGTCCCCCGCGAGGCCGGAAACCTCGCCCGTCTACATGAGAGAGGGCAAGACCGCCGAACTGAAATCCGCTTCCGCTGCAACCCCGCTCGCCGCGACCGTAACGCCCGCAGCGACCACCGCAAAAACCACCGCAGCCGTAACACCGGCAGCACCCGCCGTGCCCCTCGTGCCTTCCGGTAAGCAATCAAAGAAACAAAAGAAGAAGGCGGCGGAAAAGGCTAAAAAATTAGCGGAGACCGGCGAAGCTAAAAGCGACAGCGCACCCGTCAAAACCGACTCAACCACGGGCGGCGCGGCAACTATAGGCGCGATCATCGCCGCGGTGGGCGCGGCCAAAGTTGAAGAGAGCAAAAAGGACGAGACGAAAATCGACGTGGCGAAAGCTGCGGAGACAAAAGCCGTCGAATCAATCGTCGCCTTCGATCCCGAAAGCATCGAAGCCGAAATCAAAAAGTTACTCGCGGGCGAAAGCTACGACGAAAGCCGCATCGACGCGAGGGACGCGGGCACGCGCCAACTTGTCTCCTCCGAACTGAGGTCGGCCATCGCCGGACGCAACGCCGAGCGCAAGCAGCATGCCCGCACGGCTTTTCTCAAACACGGCTATTTCGATGCGGCCACGCGCGATCTACAGTCTGCTGAAGCGCCCGCCGAACGAGCCTCGGCAGCGCGCACCCTCGGACTCATCGAAGACAAATCCGCGACGCCGCATCTCATCGCCGCGCTCGAAGACCCGGCGGCTGATGTGCGCCGCACGGCGGTTGAAGCGTTGGCTGAACTGCGCGATCCGTCAGCCGTCGGCGCGCTCGAAGCCCTACGCTGGCGCGAGACTTCCAGGCAGGTGCCCCGCGCACTCATCCAACGCGCCATCGAAGCGAGCCAGCCAATTGAAGAAGAAACAACCGAAGCAATAGATTTGGCTGATGACACGCCGACGCTCGCCACGGCAAGTAGCGCGGCTACGTTCTCGCTGCCTGAAACTCAAACGAGTGATGCGACCGGGACTCAGACACAGGAAAGTGAAGTCTCAACCGCAACTTCTCCGTTGGCGGAGGAGTCGCTCGCCGCCGCCCCGGATTTAGCGGAGATAGTCACGACCAAGACGGCCACGCCGGAAGTGGCTACCGTTAACGAAGAAGCGTTAACCATCGAGACGGAAGACGTGACGGTCGAGACGAAGGCGTTGGAAGTGGCCGCGCCTTTCTTTGAGCCGACACAGCCCGGCGATGAAATTGAAAGGGCAGAGATTGACGGCGAAATTGGCGCGGTCAGTGTCGTACCCGAAGCATCCGGCGACGAACCTGAAGCTGTCAGGGCCGAAATTGATCTCGCCTCGACGCTCGCGGCGAAAGAGTCGAATCTCATCAAGGCGCGCGTGCATGAACAGGGGCAGCTATCCGTGAGCAACGCGGCGGAGGAGAGTTTTGCCGAGTCGCACATCGCTGCCGCTCCCGCAGTCGATGCGCCCGCGCCAATCATTGAAAACGTCGCTCCTGTAGTTGCCGTCGACACACCGGCGGACATCTCTGAATTCACCATAGAAACGCCGGCGGCAGCGGACACACAGTTATCGCCCGCAGCCCTGACCTCCGCCGCGCCCGCCGAAGTGATGGCTGTGAGTGAAGCTAACGTCACGACGCCCGGCGGCGAAGAGTCGCCCCAAATTTACTACTCAGATTTCCCGGTCAACTCCGGCAAGCAGCCAGCCGCAAGTGGAAATGAGTGGATCGACCTTGACGCCGATGAGCGCGCTCGCCCGGTTTCAACCCCTATACCGGAGGCTTCCCGCCCGGCACAGCCCACGCCGCCTGGTCCCTTCTTCGCCGAGGATGTCACCGGATGGTCGTCATCTCAGACGACAGAGACGCCCGCTCAGACGACAGAGACGCCCGCGCCGCCCGCCGTGGCCGAAGCGAGCCAACCCGAAACCGCCGCCCTGTTCGAGTCTTTGGAAGTCGAAACCTTCGAGAGCAACGCCGCGCAATTCGTTCCGGTGGAAGCCATGCCGGTCGAGGTGGCCGATCTGTCAGACGCGCCCACCCAGCCGCTCTCCGCGCCGGAGTGGCCGGCGGCGGCGGTAGCCGACGAGCCGCACGGAACGGGAGTGGTGAAAGCCAACAAAGGACTGAGCGTCGCTGACGGGTCGGATGAGGAAGACTACTCGACCATCCCGAAGGGCATTCAAGTTCGACTCGGCAGCGACGAGGCGAGCGAGCGTGCTGCCAGCGTCCTCGCGCTCTCGCGTCTGAACACGGATGAAGCTTTTAACGAAATCTGCATGGCTTTCGACGATTCAACCGTCGAAGTGCGTACCGCCGCCGCCCGTGCCCTCTACGACTTAACCGAAGACCGCGCCGATTCCTTCACCCGTGCGCTACGGGAAGCCACGTCCGAACGCCGTCGCCAGATCGGCGCGGCTCTCGCCAGTTCCGGCCTCGCCGACGAAGCGATCAGCAATCTGACCGGCGAGAGCCGAGACAAGACTTATGACGCCTTCTCGCTCCTGTTCCTGATGGCGAAGGCGGGCGAAGTCGCGCCGCTCATCCATGCTATCGAGAGCCACCCGGACAGCGAAGTACGGCTCGCCGTCGTCAAGTTGCTCGCCCTGAGCGGCCAGCACGATATCCTGCCGTCCTTCCGCCGTCTCGCCGTGCGCGGTTCGCTTCCCACGGAAGTGCGCTCCGCCGTCATGGAAGCGATCTATCAAATCAGCAGCACGCCCACGCCGACGCACACCACTTAAAACACTGACGAGTGACAAGTGACGGGTGACAAGTTAAAATTCTTTCTTAACTTGTCACCCGTCACTTGTCACTCGTCATTATGAATTTCAAACTCCGTTCGGACTTCCAACCGCAGGGCGATCAACCGCAGGCTATCGACGCGCTCGTCGGCGGGCTTGACGACGGCGCGAAACATCAAGTGTTGCTCGGCATCACGGGCAGCGGTAAAACTTTCTCCATCGCCTCCGTCATCCAGCGCACGCAACGGCCCACGCTCGTCATTGCGCACAACAAGACGCTCGCCGCGCAGTTGTATCAGGAATTCAAATCATTCTTCCCCGAAAACGCCGTCGAGTATTTCGTCTCCTATTACGACTACTACCAGCCGGAGGCTTACGTTCCGGCCTCCGACCTCTATATCGAAAAAGAGGCCACCATCAACGAGGAGATCGACCGCCTGCGTCTTTCGGCCACGCGCGCGCTCTTCGAGCGGCGCGATGTGATCGTCGTTGCCTCCGTCTCCTGCATCTACGGCCTCGGCGACCCTGACGCCTACTACAACATGCTGCTCTTCGTCGAGCCGGGCATGAAGATCGGGCGCGATCAGCTTTTGCAAAAACTGGTCGAGTTGCAGTACGAACGATCCGATATCGAATTCGACCGCGGCAGTTTTCGCGTGCGCGGCGACATCGTGGAAATTTTCCCCAGTTATCAGGAGCAAGCCTATCGCATCGAACTGTGGGGCGATGAGATCGATTCCATCTCGACTATCGACCCGCTGCTCGGCGAAGTTCTGCACAAGCACACGACGCGCCTGCCCATCTATCCGAAGACGCACTACGTGATGTCGAAGCCGACCATCAAGCGCGCCATCAAGACGATCCGCGAAGAGTTGAACTGGTGGGAGCCGAAGCTGATTCAGGAGAGCAAACTCGTCGAAGCCCAGCGCCTGCACCAGCGCACGATGTACGACCTTGAGATGATCAAGGAGATGGGCTTTTGTCGCGGCATCGAAAACTACTCGCGCCACCTGACGGGCAAAGAGCCGGGCTCTGCCCCGCCGACGCTCCTCGATTATCTGCCGCGCGATACGATGGTCGTCATCGACGAATCGCACCAGACCATCCCGCAGGTTCGCGGCATGTTCAACGGCGACCAGTCGCGCAAGCGCACGCTCGTCGAATACGGTTTCCGTTTGCCGAGCGCGATGGACAATCGCCCGCTCAACTTCGACGAATTCAACGAGCGCGTCGGCCAGTTCATCTACGTCTCCGCCACGCCCGGCCCCTACGAGTTGACGAAGACGAGCGGGGAAGTCATCGAACAAATTATCCGCCCGACGGGGCTGACCGACCCGATCGTCGAGGTGCGCCCCGTCAAAGGGCAGATCGACGATCTGCTGGAAGAGTGCCGCCTGCGCACAGAGCGCAATGAGCGCGTCCTCGTCACGACGCTGACGAAAAAGATGTCGGAGGATTTGACCGAGTATTTCACCGAAGTCGGCGTGCGTGTGCGTTACCTCCATTCGGACATCGAGACGTTAGAGCGCATCAAGATTTTGCGCGATCTCAGGCGCGGCGAGTTCGATGTGCTCGTCGGCATCAACCTCCTGCGCGAAGGGTTGGATTTGCCCGAAGTTTCTCTCGTCGCCATCCTCGACGCCGACAAGGAAGGCTTCCTGCGTTCCGAATCCTCGCTCATTCAAACCATGGGGCGGGCAGCGCGCAACGCCTCCGGCACGGCGATTCTCTACGCCGACCGCAACACCGATTCCATGAAACGCGCCATCGAAGAGACCGAGCGGCGACGCGCCATCCAACAGGAATACAACCGCGAGCACGGCATCACGCCGCAAACCATCATCAAGCCCATCGAAGCCACGCTCGTCACCGCTTATGAGGCCGACTACTTCAAAGTGCCGCTCGAACTCGACGCCTTTGAAGACTATTCGCGCGACAAGATCGACGGCACCATCGCCCGCCTCGAAGCCGAGATGCGCCACGCCGCCAAGCAGATGGAGTTCGAGCGCGCTGCCGAACTCCGCGACCGCATCAAGTACCTGCGCGAGCGCGAACTGACGATGACTTAAAACGTGACGAGGGATGGCTCAAAGTATTCATGCTCATCACTCATCACTCGTCATCCGTCACTCATCACTTCTTATCTTATGTTGAGCAAATCAGAGCCGGACGAGATGCTGTCTTATCTCGCCGACGCGAGCAATTTCGGCGGCGGCCATGCGGCGCGCGTGGTGTTTCCAGAAACAATTGAGGAAGTGGCCGAGGTACTTCGTGCGGCCTCGCGCGAGGGCTTGGCCGTGACGGTATCGGGCGCGGGCACAGGCGTCGTCGGCGGGCGCGTGCCGTTCGGCGGGGTCGTGTTGGCGACCGACAAATTAAATCGAATCAAACAGATTGAGATGGAAGGACAGGGAGGCCGCGCGACGTTGGAGGCGGGCGTGTCGCTCGCGGATTTTCGTCGCGCCGTGGAGTCGCGCGGATTGCTCTACCCGCCTGACCCGACCGAGTGGAGTTGTTACATGGGCGGCACGGTGGCGACGAACGCTTCCGGCGCACGCACCTTCAAGTACGGCCCGACGCGCCGCTACATCCGCCGTTTGAAACTCGTGCTCCCGACGGGCGAGGCGCTCGCGCTCGCGCGCGGCGAAATTTTCGCTGAGGCCGACGGGCGGCTTCGCCTTCCGCTCGCCTCCGGTCAGTGCATCGAAGCGCAGTTGCCATCGTACCGGATGCCACAGACGCGCAAGCATGCCGCCGGTTATTACGTCGCGCCGGGGATGGACGCGATTGATCTGTTCATCGGGAGCGAAGGGACGCTCGGCGTCATCTTTGAAATCGAGGTTGCCTTGCTGCCCCAACCCGCAGGCGTGTTGAGTGGCGTCGTTTTTTTCACGGACGAAGCAAAACTGCTGGCCTTCGTAAGTGCGGCGCGCGCCGCATCGCTCGCCACGCGCGCCGTGAATCGTCGCGGCGCGATTGATGCGCGGGCGCTTGAGTTCTTCGACGGCGAAGCATTGCGGTTCCTCGGCGAAAAATATCCGCGCATTCCGGCACAGGCGGCGGGCGCGATCTTCTTTGAACAGGAGACGGAAGCGGAGACGGAAGCGCAACTCATGGATGCGTGGCTCGCGCTGCTTGAAGAGCATGACGCCGCGCTTGACGCTTCGTGGTTTGCGACGGAAGCACGCGATCAAGCGCGCCTGAGTGAGTTTCGGCATCAACTCCCGGTGCTCGTCAACGAATGGATCACGCGCCACGGGCAACGGAAAGTCTCGACCGATATGTGTGTGCCCGACGAGGCTTTCGCCGCGATGCTCAAGTTTTATCAAGAGACACTTCGCTCAAGCCGTTTGCAGCACGTCATCTTCGGCCACATCGGCGACAATCATGTTCACGTCAACATCCTGCCGCGCGACGACGCGGAAGCGGCACGGGCGCGCGATCTTTATCGTCAATTCATTCAACGCGCCGTCACTCTCGGCGGCACGATTTCAGCCGAACACGGCGTCGGCAAACTCAAACGCGACTACCTGCGCGAACTCTACGGCGATGAGCATCTGCGCCAGATGGCCGCCCTCAAACGCGCTTTCGACCCCGCCTGCATCCTCGGTCGGGGCAATATTTTCTCGGAAGAACTTCTATAAAAATGTCCGTCGTCCGTTGTTAGTGGTCAATTGCCTGTGGTTAATAAGAGACTTGCTGAAGGTAAAGTTGAAAACTGACAACGCACAAAGAACGACGGACAAATCCTTATGTTTCGCTTCAACACAGCCGGAGAATCACACGGGCGCGCTCTCGTCGCGATAGTTGAAGGTCTGCCGGCGGGCGTGCCGGTTGATGTTGAGTTGATCAATCGTGAGCTAGAGCGGCGGCAGTGGGGCTACGGGCGCGGCGGGCGGATGAAGATCGAGCGCGACCGGGCGGAGATCATGAGCGGCGTGCGACACGGGCTGACGCTTGGCTCGCCCGTCGCTTTGATGATCGAGAATAAAGACTGGAAAAACTGGACGGACGTGATGTCGGCGGAGGCATTGACGGAAGAAATCGCACCGGAGAAGTTGCGGCGGGTGAAGCGACCGAGGCCGGGACATGCAGACCTCGCGGGCGGTTTGAAATACGACACGCGCGACCTGCGCGACATTCTCGAACGCGCGTCGGCGCGCGAGACGGCGGCGCGCGTCGCTTGCGGCGCGCTGGCAAGGCAGTTGCTCACCGCCTTTCAAATGGAAATTTTGAGCCATGTCGTCCAACTCGGCGGCGTGCCCGCCGTGCCGCTTGAATTGAAGTGGGATGAGATCGCCGCTATTCCGAATGATGCGCCGTTGCGCTGCGGCGATATGGAAGCACAGTCGCGGATGGTCGAGTTAATTGACGAGAAACGGCGCGAGGGCGACACGCTCGGCGGCATCTTCGAGGTGGTGGCGCGCGGCGTGGTGGCGGGACTCGGCTCGCATACGTCATGGGATGAGAAATTGGACGGGCGACTGGCTCAGGCGTTGATGTCGATTCCGGCGGTGAAGGCCGTCGCCATCGGCGCGGGCGTGGAGGCGAGCGCGCTCGCGGGGTCGGAGGTTCACGACGAGATCGGGTATGAGCCTGAGTCGCGCCGGTTCACGCGCCCGACGAACCGCGCCGGGGGTTTGGAGGGCGGCATCACGAACGGCGAGGAGTTGCGCGTGCGCGGCCACCTCAAACCGATCTCGACGTTGCGCCGCGCGCTGCGCTCCGTGGACATCGACACGAAAGAGACGGAGGCCGCCGCTTTCGAGCGTTCCGACGTAACGGCGGTTCCGGCGGCGGGCGTCATCGGCGAAGCGATGGTCGCGCTCGTCCTCGCCCGTGCGCTGCGCGACAAGTTCGGCGGCGACAGTCTGACGGAGATGCGCCGCAACTTCGACGGTTATCGCGAACAGTTGAGGGAATATTAAAATGAAACCGGTTTGCAGTTTGTGCAGAGGGCAATGCTCTGGCGGCGATGAGCAAAATGGCGAGGAACATTCGAGATGAGCACGCACAAAGAAAATTTTATCGTTGATGAGACCGGAACTCGCGTAGGTGTGGTGCTTGAGATCGCAGACTACCGCAAGATGCTCGCTGATTTGGAAGAGTTGGAAACTCTGCGTGCTTACGACGCGGCGAAGGCATCCGACGATGAACTGATCTCTTTTGAAGAGGCGGTGGCTGAGATCGAACAGTCGCGCCCATGAGCTATCGCATTTCAATCTTGCGGCGCGCTCAGAAAGAACTGGCACATTTGCCGGTCGAGCATTATGAGCGGATACGCGATGCCATACGCAGTTTAGCGTCTCTGCCCCGCCCTGTCGGCTGCGTGAAGTTGGCCGGGCGAGATGGCTGGCGGATTCGCGTCGGCGTGTATCGTGTCATCTATGAAATTGACGATCCCGGACAATCCATCACAATTTTAAATGTCGGTCATCGACGTGATGTTTACGATTAGCTTTCAAGCACCGGCGATGCGGCGATAGCGGGCTTCGACGAGCATGTAAAGTCCGTAGGCGACGAGGCCGAGGGCGACTGCGCCGAGCAGCCACGGGCCGAAGGATTGCTGGACGAGGGCTTGAAGCACGCCGTCTAAGCCTTCAGCTTGCGAAGAGTCGTAAGAGAGGGCGGCTTTGATGAGAAAACCGCCAACGATCAGAAAGACGATGCCCCGCGCGATGAAGCCGACGCGCCCGCTGCGCGTCGCCCACCGGAGGCCGCGCTCGCTCATCTCGTCCTCTTTGAGCCGCTTGC
>JBPCIP010000100.1:0-24074 GCA_051006195.1 Pyrinomonadaceae bacterium | reverse complement strand
ATTACAGCTTGATAATTGATTCGTCTCCGGCAATGTTGCGGACTTTTAAGCGTAGAGGCTTTTTCTGGCTCTGAATCGTTCCATCCCAAAGTGCCCGTGTTTTCTTGCCGTTGCGAATAACAAAGCCTTTCTTATCAATCTTGATTTCTTCGTCTGAATGCCAGATGTCGTTTTCGTTTGCGTTGTGGCAATCGAGGCTGAGAAATTCGATAAGCTCTAAGCCATCGTCGCTCACGACAATCGGCTTAAATTGACCGTTGGCTTTTGCTTCTGGCTCCTCTTCTTCGTCTAACAAAGTTCGTTTGCCCAGTTTTCTTTTCTGGTTGTACTCTTCGATTTTCTGCGTGAGTCTGTCGCTGATGAAATGAGTAATTTCGACCTTGAAGCCTTCTTTGCTTTCCTTTACTTGGTAGGTGATTTCATCATTGATAACGACATCATCCAAGACCTGTTTCAAGTCGCGTAGCTCAATCTCTACGCCCGTCATGTTGTTCTCTTTGAGAAAGTCATTAACGGCTTTCTCGTCGTCAATATCAACGTAGTAAACGATGACGCGCTTTACATCGTCCGGCAGCTCTGGAATGGCTTCTTGCAGGACGCGGTTAATCGAGGGCACGTCTAAAACCTTCGTCGCGTGGTCTAGCAGGTTCGGAACATAAACGGGCAACAAGCCAAGTTTAGAGTCTTGAATTGCGCCTTCCCAAAACTTATCAAGTCCGTCTTCGTTCTTTAGTCCGGTGATGAGCGTTTTAAGTTTGTCCATCGTCTGGACGGGATTGCGGAAAAGCGAAACTCCGTCTTGAATATCCAGGACGGTAAAACTCGCCCCGCTCTCAACTAACCTATCTCGCGCGGTTTGGAGGCTATTAACTCCTACGTCAACGTGAATAAACTTTCTGCCGAGCCTGTTAGCGACGCTGGCGGTAGTGCCGCTTCCGCCGAAAAAGTCCGCAATCATCATCCCTTCGTTTGACGACGCTTTGATGATGCGCTCAAGCAAGGCTTCGGGCTTTTGTGTGTTGTAATCGAGCCTCTCAATTGCCATTGGATTTACAATCGGTATATCAATCCAAATGTTCTGAATTGGTTGTCCCGGGTACTCATCAAGGAATTGTCGCCTCATTAGTCTTCCGCCAGCTTTTTTGGGAAATTCTATTTTTCCTTGTTCGTCCATTTCTTTCATCTTTTCATATGAAACAGCCCATCCGTTTGCAGGTGGTTTGTGGCCTTTGTAATCATAAATAAGATTAGGACGGTATTCAGGATTACCAAGGTTATCAACTTTATAAATTCTTCCGTCCTTCGTTTTTTTAGTGAATCTTTCTTGGATATACTTTTTTGTATTCTCGTCGTCGTAGGAATACTGTTGGGAATAAAAGTATTCTTCATTTTTTGAGTAAAAGAGAATTGTGTCATTAGTTATTCCAAATTTATCAGAAGCATAAGCCGCAGAAGTCTTTCGTTTCCAAATTATTTCATTGATAAAGTTTTGTTCCCCAAAAACCTCATCCAACATTACCTTCACATAATGAACAACGTGCCAATCTAAGTGAACATAGATGCTTGCCGTGTCACTCATCACGGATTTAATCGCGTGAAGGTTTTCAAACATCCAGTTCAGATAGTCTTCTTTGTTCCAGATGTCGCCATACATCTTTTCTTCAAAGGCTTTCAATTCGTCGAGCGCGATCTCTTCGCCGCTCTGCGCCCCTTCTTCAAGCTCGGCCAGCGCGGCGGCTTTCTTCTGGTTTCGGCGCAGATAAACTTTCTTCGCGTAATCCGCTCCGCTCGCAAACGGCGGATCAATGTAAACGAGGTCAAGCTTGATGCCCTGCTCTTTCAAATAGGCGCACGCCGTCAAGCATTCGCCACGAATCAAAAGATTCTCGCTCTTGTCGCCGACCTGCTCAATCTCGGCAACTTCATAAAGCGGCATCCCTCGCTTAATGCGCTCGCTAACCTTGCCGTTTTCGCGGTAACGCAACACGCGCCGGGTGCGTGTGATGTTGTCCAACACGGCTTGCCCTTCGATGGTGTTCGGGTAGTAGGGAATATATTTAATCGCCATAATATTTAGTCACTCATCTTACGCGAAAGTTGTTTTTCGGGCTTTGTCCGCCGATGTGCGGAAAGGCTTTTCCTTTCCGAAACTCTTTTTAGTGTTAATGAGGCTGCGCCTCACATTGGCGGCGACAGTGGCGAGGCGCAGCCTCGTCACCTGTCATAATTTAATGGAAAGGCAGAGCCTTTCCGCACATCAGGCGGCACAGCCGCAAATTCAACCCTGCTGCGTAAGGTGAGTTAGTCAGTGAAAAAGTCCCGAATCGCCTTGCTCGCCCGGCTCAAATTCGTCACGAAATCCTCGCCGTCAGTGAGATAGAGATACTCGAATTTCCGGTAGCCGAATTTGTCGTTGTTGAGGGGAATAAAATGCTTCTCGACAAACTCGCGGCGGTTGATAAAATCCTTCTGCTCGGCAAAGCCGCTGCCTTTCGTTTCGATGATCAACACGCGGTAAATCTCGTTTTCCTTCCGCTCAAGCAAAAGAAAATCGGGCGTGTATTTGCCGACTTTGAACCAACTCTTTTTGTTCTTCTTAAAGCACTCAATTCTAAAATCCGTGATGTCTTTCTCGCCGTTGTAGTAAATCTCCAACTCTCGCTCGCGGAAGTCGTTGATGGTCAAAATACCTTCCAGAATATCCTTCTCGTATCTGCTCTGAGCGAAGTTATAAGGCAAAAAATGAAACGTCTTTTCTTTGCTCTGCACCGCCAGCGGAAATTTAATTTCGATGCTCGGCGTGAAGTTCATCCCCTGCGCCGCAAGCTGCTCCTGCATCTGCCGGAATGCTTCAACTTGTGCTCTCTCGGTCTCTTCAACAGTTTTACCCGAAGCATCAATTTTTAGAATCTGCTCGGTCTCTTTCTCGTTCGGGTAAAGCTTATCGTGCCGGGGCACAGCCGCCAGTTTGCCGACGATGAGCATTTGCGCTTGGGCTGGAATAACTTCCTCGTGCGTTTGTAGCTCGCGCCGTTGATGAAAAGCTAACCTTACTTCGGCTTCGACCTTTGAACGGTCAAACAGTTCATTGTAAAAATGCGCGCCGTTTTCTTTAACGGTGATCCGCTCAAAGATGCCTTTTAATGCGTGGCGAAACTTATTCAGAGTTTGAAAAGAGATAGTTCCTAACGTGCTTTTGGCAATGCTCAAAAGCCAGGCGTCAAAGGTGACGGCATCGCCTTTCTCTTCTTGTAAAAACTCCCTGCTGTGAGTCTCGGCGGTCGTAAAATCTCTCGTGATGATAACCGTTTGGTTGAAGTAGCTATCTGTATCGAGTCCTGTAATTGTCGCTTGCGGGTCGGGCTTCTCTCCGGCTGCAAGCGTCTCGTGTTTGATACGCAACTGCCAAAACTCAATTTTCGGCAAGCGTAAATGAGTAAGCCGGGAATGTCTTTCTACTAATTCTTCCGCGTCGGCACGACCAGCGTTTCTCAATTCGCTAATGGTTGTGTTCTGCTCTTCTTTTAACTGCTTTTCGAGCACCTTAGCATTTGATTCATTGAGCCATATCAAAGCGGTTTCGTCTTGGTTACGGTCAACCTCGCGCAGACAACGGCAAGCCGTCTGCAAGACCATATTCGACGGGCAATCGCCCTGTTGTGAAAGAATGACTCCCGTGAGGCTTTTACAGTCCCAACCTTCCTTGCCGATTTGGACGAGCA
Source organism: Pyrinomonadaceae bacterium (assembly GCA_051006195.1). Lineage (GTDB taxonomy): Bacteria > Acidobacteriota > Blastocatellia > Pyrinomonadales > Pyrinomonadaceae > JAIVJZ01. Next base: position 20,352 of record JBPCIP010000100.1, on the reverse strand, counting down.
AAACAATTCGTTTTTTACTGATCGGATGATCGAGTAAGGCAAACTCCTGTGCGTTCTCTTTCGGCAACGGGTGGCTCTTATTGCCCTGATGAAACTTTAGAATCTCGTCCGGGTCTATCTCTAGCTCATTGACCAGAAACGGGTACACTTCCTCTTCCAGCCGGTCAATCTTGCCGCAGTAGATCGCTAACTTGGCGCGAGTGCCGTTATCGTAAATCTTGTTTTTGTATAGCTTCTCGAAATCCTCAACGCCTCGCCTGATGATCTGCAAAGGCGTTAGGTTCTTGGTCGGCTCGGTCTTAATGTCCGGGTTCTTTAGAAAGTGCCTGACGGCTTCGATAAGCGGATAGTAATAAACCGTGTTCGTGATCTGCGATAACTTCAAACTGATGCCGTCGCTAACTTCTATCTTCTCGGCGGTGGCTAAATATGGCGTTCCCGAAAAGCCCAAAACGCTATTGATGTTTCCGCCTGTATTCCAGCCATTAACGACGCGGCGCAACTTAACATCATCGGTCGCGGCGTGGTGAACCTCATCAATTAAAATCTGTAAATTTGAAATCTTGCCGATTAAATTTCGTAGCTCATTCGCTGCTTTATCTTTTTCGTCGTCGGTCTTTTCAATTAGCTCTTGCTGCTGTCCAAGCTCCAAGCGGTCGAGAATTACTTTCTCCGCGTTGGTTACTAAAATCAGCCCTAAGACATCTTCAAACGGCTGGTACTGGCTCACCTTTTGCGCGTTCGGGTTTCTCGCCTTGTTACTCTTCTTGGCTGATTTCGGTTGGTCTAAGACTTCAAACTTAATGAGCTTCTTGATCTGGCTCGCCGAAGGCTCTGGAATGACCCAGGCCGGATTGAAATTTTCAATCGTCTTGAGACTCGGAATAATCGAAGATTTCAGACCGGACGGAACGAGAATCAAAAAATTATGAGCAAACGCTTTGTTCTCCGGTTCAAGCAAGGCAAAATAAAGATCAAGGTAAATAAAACTTGCCATCAGGAAAGTTTTCCCGGCTCCCATCGGCAAGCTGAATAAGTAATCAGAGTAACTTACTCCGTAAAACAAATTGGAGATTACCGTTTCATAGTCTATTGACTCTGGATTCTCACTAATGTGCTTTTCAATGTCGGGCAAAGTGGCCTTGTTAGGTTGGGTCGGTTGTGGTGTCCTCGAAAACTCAAACAAGGCTCTTGCGACTTGGTTAATTTCTAAAAAGGTTCGTGTGGATATGCTCAAAGGCAGCTCTGATAAAATTTCGTTGTTGAGAAAAAAACCTTCTTTGAAAAGAGTAGCAAGCGGTTTGTTTCTCCCCTTGATCTTCAAAAACAAATAGACCTCAATCGCCTCTACCTGCGCTTCGCGTAGATGGTTCTGAGTTCTGATGTAATCAACTATTTGTCTGACAGGGCAGCTTGGCGAATAAATCCATTCTTTAGCCTTCGCTATGATTATGTGATTCAGCATTTTGCGATTTGTTATCTCTCTCAGGTAACTTCAGAAAATACTGTCTAACCTTCGCCTCGTGGCGAGTCCAGATGAGTACAATGCGAATCAGGGGTTGAAAAATGTTTGTGTTGAAAACAAAGGGTTTACGGAACCTGCTTTTGGGAAAGCGCATCATTGATGCCTGCAAGTTGTTGATTCTCCATGCCCGATTTCAACTCCTGATTCGCATTACAATATAGTTTACTTTGTCCTGAATATTCGGCAACGCGCCACTAAGAATAAAGCCTCCGACGCGAACCGGAGGCTTTTTCTTTGCGTCATGAGGGCGAAATGTCTAGGCGGTGTGCGCAAGCGATTCGCGCAGGAAATTTTCAAAGATGATGCGCCCGTCGCGCGATTCATTCGGGTGCTCCCAGCGCGTGGCGCGCGTCTTGTCCCAGTCCTCGAAAGACTTTTCGAGATGGAATTGCACGGTGTAGATGAGTTGCCCGTCCGTGCGTTTGACCATCATCTGGTTGCGACAGAAATAAGCTGTGGCAAGTAGTTTGAAGCCTTCGGGGATGCGGTCGAGTTGCAACCCGTGGTTTTGCCAAACGCGCAGGATACAGGCTTCGATGGTGTAGTCCTGCCAGATGCCGGATTCGCGGTCGCTGACGCCCTCGAAGACCGGGTCGAGCGCGTCGATGATGCGGATGAAACGATATTGGTACTCGAAGGGGCGGCCTTCGCGCCGCTCGTGCTGTTCGAGATTGTCGAGGGTGACAACGCGCGCCCCGAACCCTAAGCCCACGAGTTGATGCCCGCCGCAGATGCCGAGCACGGGCGTTTTCGTCGTGCGGATAAAGCGTCCGAAGTTTTCGATAATACTGGGATGGTAATAATCGAAATCGCGCAGTGTGCCGCTCAAGACAATCGCCTGCGGCTGAAACTCCGCCGCTGCTTCGGCGAGCTCGGAAACATGAGCGACATGCGTTTCCGGTTCGCGCACGAGCCGCGAGATGTTGTTGCGAATGTTGCCCACAGCCAATCCGGCGATCTGACGTTCGCGTTGGAGGTGAGAGGCGGCGCGGCGTCCCCACTCCCGCACGGCGACTTCCGAAAGGTCGGTTTCATCGCGCAGCAAATCGTCGATGATGAGCACGCGAATCGTCTCGATCCGTTTTTCTATCGGCTCATAGCGGCAGTAGGCGCGCTGGTTGAAAGGGAAAGGGAGCGGTTCCGCTTGATCGAGAGGCGTTATCTCTTCTACTTCTGTAGTCATATGATGAAACAATTTACCAGCAACGTGTGTGAAGTTCAAACGCGCCGCTGCCGTTGGGTGGTGTTCTGATTGAATTGGGGGATCGCCGCGCCCGCCCCTGCCGCCGTGACCTCTTGCTGCACGTCCGCGATCAAAGCGGTGCGCAGGCGGGTGCGATAAGCTTTGTTCCGCTCATTCGCAAGATGTTCGATGAGCAGCAACATGCGTTGCCAGCTTGATTCGAGTTCGTCGGCGAGACGGGAGATTTGCGAAATGTCGTAGGGAACGGCCACATCGGTGCAACCCGCCCGCGCGAAGGTCGCCAGATAGCGCGCGGTCGCCAGATCGGGACAGGAGAGGCGGCGTCGCCCGATTTTCAATTCGACTCCTAACAGCGTGTGCTGCACTTCTACTACTTGTTCGGGCTTCGGGGCGGCAGGCTGCAATGCGTGCGCGCGTGTCCGCAGGGGCAGAATCCGCTCGCAGTAAAAACGGGGCACCCAAGCCACACCGAGCGTCTCTTTGATCTGCGCGGCCAACGCTTCGAGCGAACTGTGCGCGGGCGCAGTAGTTGTTGGCAACTCCGACGACTCAGGCGTGCCCGATGGCTTAACTTTCCTCGTGGAGGACTTCATAAGCAGGTGATAAGTGACGGGTGACAATATGAAAGCAGGCGTTTGTTTTTATCCTGTTAGCCATCACCCGTCACTTCAATTGACTGACTACGGGTTGCGCGAAGCGGAAGGCGTCCATTACCTGTCCCGGAAAAATCCCCAGATAAAAAACTCCGAGCGCCGTGATGATGATCGCCAGCGCGATGCTGACGGGCACGGCGGGCGCGCTCCACTCCGTGGTGCGCTCGCGGAAGAACATCACGACGATGAGACGCAGATAATAGTAGACCGAAATCGCTGTGTTGAGCACGCCGATGACGACCAGCGCGATGAAGCCTTGATCAAGCGCGGCGCGAAAAACGAGCACCTTGCCCATGAATCCGGCGGTGAGCGGGATTCCGAGCAGGCTCAAGAGGAAGAGAGAAAGTGTGAAGGAGAGCGCGGGCGCGGTAAAACCGATGCCGTTGTAGTCTTCGATCTCAGTGCGACGGTCGCCGCTGCGTGCGATGAGCGTGATGACGGCAAACGCGCCGAGGTTCATCACCGCGTAGGCCAGTAGATAGAAGACGACGGCAGCGATGGCATCCTGTTGTTGAGTCAGGTCTGTCGCCCTGCCCGCCGCGATGAACCCGACCAGCGCGTAGCCCGCGTGTGCGATGGACGAATAAGCGAGCATACGTTTGACGTTTGATTGCACGAGTGCGGCGACGTTGCCGATGGTCATCGTCAAAATCGCGATGACGACGAGAGCGTTGAGCCAGGCATTGTGCAGTTGCGCGGCGTTGGTCGTGGCGGCGATAAAGGGGAATCCGAAAACGAAGACGCGCATGAAGGCGGCGAACCCGGCGGCCTTCGGGCCGGCGGCCATAAAGGCCGTGACGGGCGTCGGCGCGCCTTCGTAAACATCGGGCGTCCAAACGTGGAAAGGCGCTGTCGCGATCTTGAAGCCGAAGCCGACGAGCATCAATGCCGCGCCCGCGTAGAGCAGCACGGGATAGGCCAACGCATTCTCCGCGCCGAGGCGCAAGGCGAGTTCTTTGATGTTGGTCGTGCCCGCGCTGCCGTTCGCTAAGGTTGTGCCTCCGTAGGTGAGGGCGATGCCGTAAAGCAGAAACGCGGATGAGAACGAGCCGAGGATGAAATACTTCATCGAAGATTCGTTTGAGCGCAAATCGGTGCGGCGAAATCCTGCCATCACGTAAGTGGCGATGGAGAGCAATTCCAGGCCGAGGAAAATTATCACGAGGTCGCCGCCCGAAGCCATCAACATCATCCCGGTGGTGGCGAACATGAGCAGCGCGTGAAATTCGCCCGCCGGGAGATGTTCCCATTCCACCCAGATCATCGAAATCAACACGGTCAAGGCCGAGACGATGAGAAAGACGAGCGTAAACGAAAGCCGCATCCGGTCGAGCACGATCATGCCGTTGAAGGCTTCGCGCACGCCCGCCGGATCATCCCACATGAGGACGCAGGTGGCTGCCGCCGCGCCGAGTCCGGCAAGCGATAGCAACCCCGTCACCCAACGCTGATCGGAGCGGCGCGTGAAGGCATCGATGAGCATGATAATCACGCCCACGACGGAGACGATCATCTCCGGCAGGATGAGCATGAAATTAATATCAGGCGAGGCCGCCGGAACGGTTTGAAATGCGAGACACAAATTCATCTTTTTAACTCGGAGCTAATTGCCTGTCAGCTTGACGTTTAGACTTCCCTCTCACTGTTGACGAAATTCAATTCACCGCTGCTCCGCCCCCAACCTGTTTCGCGCCGAGCAGCGCATCGAGACGACTGCGCATGATTTTCTTGTAATCTTCCGGCTGCGGTGTCATGCCGGTATGTTTGGGCGCGGCGAATTTACCTTCGCGGTCGAAGAAGACGACCATCGGCAGCCGGACGCGCTCGCTGAATTGCGCGAAAGCGAGTTTTTCCGGGTCGCGCAGCAACGGAATCGTCACCTTCAGAGCCTTCGCGTAATCGCGCAGCATGTGGTTGGAAGCTTGTTCGTCGTTTTCGATGCTCACCCAGAAAAACTTCACGCCCCGCCCCGCATACTCTTGCTGCAACTCTTCCAACGCCGTTAATTCCCACGCACACGGTTTGCACCATGTTGCGCCGAAAGAGACGAGCACGATCTCGCCGCGCATCGCCGCCACATCGTAGGTCTTTCCGTCCACACCTTTCAGCTTGAGGCTGACCTGGTCGTTCGTCCCGGCATGCGTCGTGCGACCGACCGGAAACGCGCCGACGGCTAAGATTGCCAGCATGATGCCGAGATAAATTTTTACGCTTAATTTGCTCATACGGACAATTTCTCAAATTCACCTGCGAGATAACAGGTTTGACCTTACTTGCTTTCCGCTATGCGGCCACCGCCCATGGTTTCCACGACGCGCTCTCTGACCAACGCGACGCTCGCGCGCGAGCGATCCAGAAACGGTCGCGGATAGACGCCCATATAGATCATGAGGGCGAGCAAGGGCAGGAGCAATCCGAGTTCACGCCAGTTGAGGTCAGTCAAATGTGAATTCTTCTCATTCGTCACCCGCCCGAAGAGGACGCGCTGCAACATCCAGAGCATGTAAACCGCCGCCCAGATGACGCCCGTCGCCGCCAGCATCGTCGTCAGATGCGGGTGGCTCACCGCCGCCGAAGTCCACATGCCGAGCATGATGAGGAACTCGCCGACGAAGCCGTTGAGAAGCGGCAGGCCGACGGACGAGAGCGAGGCGAAGACAAAGAGCGTCGCAAACCACGGCATCGGTTTGGCGAGTCCGCCGAAATCCGAAATCATGCGCGTGTGTCGTCGCTCATAGATCATGCCGACGAGCAGGAAAAGTGCGCCGGTCGAGACGCCGTGGTTGAGCATCTGGTAGAGCGAGCCTTGCATGCCCTGTTCGGTGAAGGAAAACAAACCGAGCACGACGAATCCCATGTGGCTCACCGACGAATAAGCGACCAGACGCTTTACGTCCGGCTGCACCATCGCCACGAGCGCGCCGTAGATGATGCCGATGACGGCGAGGATGATGACGAACCACGCCACCGTGCGGGCGGATTCGGGGAAGAGCGCGAGGTTGAAGCGCATCATCCCGTAAGTTCCCATCTTCAGCAGAACGCCCGCGAGGATGACGGAGCCGGCGGTCGGCGCTTCTGTATGCGCATCGGGCAACCAGGTATGGACGGGGAAGAGCGGCACTTTGATGGCGAAGGCGATAAAGAACGACGCAAAGATCAACAGTTGCGTCGTCGTCGGAAGTCCGTCCTGCGTCAGGACCATCTTCCCGCTCCGCAGGGAATCAAGCAGCGTCACATAATCGAAAGTTCCTTGTCCGACTTGATTCTGGTGAATGTAGTAAAGCGCAATGATGCCGACGAGCATCAGGAGGCTTCCCACTTGGGTGAAGATGAAAAATTTGGCGGATGCGTAAACTCTCCGCTCGCCGCCCCAGACGCCGATGAGAAAGAACATCGGCACGAGCGTCGCCTCGAAGAAGAGGTAGAAGACGAGCAGGTCGAGCGAGACGAAGACGCCGATCATCGCGCTCTCAAGGAGCAGGATGAACGAGTAGTAGGCGAGCGGGCGTTTCTCCACCGCGTGCCAGCTAGAGACGATGGCGATGGGCACGAGCAGCGTCGTCAGCAGCACGAGCCACAAACTGATGCCGTCCACGCCGACGTGATAATTCGCGCCGATAGCCCCGATCCAGGGCGTGTTCTGCTCGAAACGAAAAGCCGCCGAGTCATTGTAGCCGCCGCCCGTGAGCAGCAACAGCGACAACGCGAAGTTCGCCAGCGAAAAGACGAGCGCGAGCCATTTGGAGGCGGACTCGCTTCCGTTACGGGCGAGCATCCCGTAGCCGACGGTCACAATCGCGCCCGCGACCGGCAGCAAAATCAAAATCGTGAGAAGAAAACGCGACATATGTTATTTAGTGGACTGACAGCGCGCGGCTGAAGTTGAAGACGAAATAACCGATCACGACGAGCGCGCCGAGCAGGATGATGGCCGCGTAGCCGCGCACGAAACCGCCCTGAAGCCGACGCGCGATGTCGCCGACTCCGCTCGTGGCGCGCCCCAACCCGTTGACGAGTCCATCAACCACTCCGACATCGAAAATCTTCCACAAACCCTCGCGTGAGCCGACCTTGATCGGATTGATGACGGCAGCATCGTAAATTTCGTCAACGTAATATTTGTTTTCGAGCAGGCGCGGCATCCGGCGCAGCGGATTGTTCTTAAAGAACATGATGCCCCCGCCGATCCCGATAATCGCGATGACGACGGAGAGCAAACTGAAAATCCTTTCCGCTCTCACCTCCGCCGGGTCATGTGCGTGCTCTGCGGCGGTGGGCGCGCCGCCATGTTCGCCTTCGCCGACCGAAGCGGGCGCTGCGCCCTCGTTTCCGTGGGTCGGTTGCGCATGAGACTGCGACGCGGTCGTGTTGTTGTGTGCATCTCCTCCGACGCCGACTTCCGCTGCGCCGCCATGACGCTGCGGCGCGCGTTCGACCACCGGCTCAAGCGTGTGCTCGAAATAATTGTTCAGCGCGCCGCCGCTCAGCGCGTAAGGCACGCCGACGAGGCCGCCGAAAGTCGAGAGGATCGCCAGCACGATGAGCGGGACGGTCATCGTCCACGGCGACTCGTGCGGCGTGATGGGCCCGTGTTGGTGCGCGTGTTCGTCTTCATCATCGTCGTCGTGAGCGGCGGTCGCGGCGTGTGCCGTCGCGTGTGCATCGCCGACGTGGGAGCCGGGTTCGTGTTGCGGGCGGTCGCCGGCGGAGAATTTCCGGGCGTCATGCGGTTTGTCGCCCTCATCGAAAGCCTGCGCGTGCGCTTCGTCGGCTTGTCCTCCCGCGTGCGCTTCGCGGAAGCGCTCAGTGCCCCAGAAGGTCATCAACATCAAGCGCGTCATGTAGATTGCCGTGAGCAACGCCGTGACCGCGCCGACGACCCATAAGAGGGTGCTCGCCCAACCGGGAATCGCGGTGGCGTCCGCGCTCCACGTCTTCCAGAGGATTTCGTCTTTCGAGAAGAAACCGGCGAAGATGGGAATGCCGCTGATCGCGAGCCAGCCCGTCAGCATCGTCGCAAAGGTGATCGGCATGTACTTCTTGAGGCCGCCCATCCGCCGCATGTCCTGTTCGTGGTGCATGCCGTGGATGACGCTGCCCGAACCGAGGAAGAGCAGCGCCTTGAAGAACGCGTGCGTCATCACATGAAAAATGGCGGCGACGAACGCGCCGACGCCGCAGGCGAGCATCATGTAGCCGAGTTGCGAGACGGTGGAATAGGCGAGAACTTTCTTGATGTCGTTTTGCGCGATGCCGATGGTCGCGGCGAAAAGGGCAGTGGCCGCGCCGACGATGGCGATGATGAACATCACCGTCGGCGCGTGCGTGTAGATGGCCGAGCAGCGCACGATTATGTAAACGCCCGCCGTCACCATCGTCGCCGCGTGAATCAGGGCGGAGACGGGCGTCGGCCCGGCCATCGCGTCCGGCAGCCAGACGAAAAGCGGTATCTGCGCGCTCTTGCCCGTCGCGCCGATGAAGAGCAGCAGCGCGGCGGACGTTACGCCGCCTGCGACGAGCGCGCCCCATGTGAACGGCTCGATTGGCATGCTAGCGATTGTTGCCAGCGCGCTTTCGACCGGAATGCCGATCTCCTTCTTATCGAAGAAACTGATCGAGCCGGTCAGGGCGAAGACGAGCATGATGCCGAGCACTACGCCCCAGTCGCCGACGCGGTTGGCGACGAAAGCTTTCTTCGCCGCGTCGCCCGCCTCTTTGCGGTCGATGTAGTAGCCGATCAACAGATAAGAACACAGCCCGACGCCTTCCCAGCCGACGAACATCAACAAGAGATTATCGGCCAGCACCAGCGTCAGCATCATGAACATGAAGAGGTTCAGATAGGCGAAGAAGCGATAAAAGCTCTTGTCGCCATGCATGTAGCCGATTGAGAAGATGTGTATGAGCAAGCCGACAAACGTGATGAAGCAGGCGTAGATACCGCTCAGGCGATCCATCGCGAAGCCGATGTCGGTGCGAAACGTCCCGACCTCCATCCATGTCCAGACATGGTCGAGAATCACCTTCGGTTCGCCGACGAGCGCGCCGTTCGGCCCGAACGCGAGCCACAGGGCCAGCGCGCACGAGACGGCAATTGACAAACTTGCGACCGCGCCGATAAACGCTTCGCTTTTGACGCGGCGTCCGATGAGCCAGTTGATGGCCGCGCCGACGAGCGGCGCAAGGATGATGTAACGAAGCATAAATTCAGAGGTTAGAGGTTAGAGGTTAGAGGCTGGAAGAAATCAGGTTTTGTCTTTCACTGATCTCCAGCCTCCGGCCTCTGACCGCTGGCTTTATCAATTTTTCAACACGCTCGCCTCGTCCACGTCGAGCGATTCGCGGTTGCGAAAGACGGCGAGGATGATGCCGAGTCCGACCGCTGCTTCCGCCGCCGCCACCGTCATCACGATGAAGACGAAGAGTTGGCCGGACACGTCGCGGAAGTAGCTGGAGAAAGCGACGAAAGTTAAATTGACGGCGTTGAGCATCAACTCGATGCACATGAACATCGCAATCGCGTTGCGTTTTGTGACGACGCCCACTACGCCAATCGTAAACAGCACCGCCGACAGCGCGAGATACCATGCTAGTGACACTTCAGGCATAAAGTTATTCTTCCTGATTTATTGGCTGACTTTATTTGTCGCCTCGCCGGTGCGCCGCGCCTTCGAGTCCGAGCGTGCGTTCAACTTCGTCAGACGTAGAACTGGATATTTCGGTCGCATCACCGATTGCACGCGGGTCGATTCTCTGGCGAGTCAACACCTGCGCGCCGGGGATGGCGATGTCCGTCGGGCGCAAGCCCACGCGCCGCGCGAGCGTCATCGCGCCGACAATTGCCATCAGCAGCAGCACGGAAGTGATCTCGAAAGGTAACAGGTAGTTCGTGAACAGACCTGTGCCGATGGAGGCGGTCAAGCCGACGTTGGAAGGATTGCCCGTCGCGTTCGGGTCTAAAGGTTCGACGCCCGAAGCGCCGACAAAGTAGAGGATAAATCCAACCTCGGCAAAGAGCAGCGCGGCCAGCAGCACCGCCGGTATCTTCAGCGACCACGTTCGCGCCTGATGTTCTTCCTCTTCGACATTTAAGAGCATGATGACGAAGACGACGAGCACCATGATTGCGCCCGCGTAGACGATGATCTGGATGGCGGCGAGAAAGGGCGCGGCGAGCAGCAGGTACAAGCCCGCGAGCGCGATGAAGACACCGATCAAAGAGATCGCGCTGTAGAGCGGATTGCGTTGCGCGACCATCGCGATGGCCGAACCGACCGCCAACCCGAACAAGAGCACGAAGAGTAAAGTCGTCATAATGGAACACGAAGCGGACGAAGCCCGACCGAGACAGTTTTCGTCGCGTGGTTGCCGCTATTACTACTACTGCTGGCGATAGACCGTGAGCAGGAACATCACCGTCGCCGTCAGTACCACGTTTAAAATCGCCGCGGGCAGCAGAAATTTCCAACCGAAGTTCATCAGTTGGTCGAAGCGGAAACGCGGCAGCGTCCCGCGCAGCCAGATGTACAAAAAGAGAAAGAAGAGAACTTTCCCCAGAAAATAGAAGACGCCGAGCAACGGAAACTGTTCGACGAGGGGGCCGTTCCAGCCGCCGAGAAACAGCGTCGTCGCCAACATTGAGACCGTGAACATGTTGACGTATTCGGCCATGAAGAAGAGCGCGAACTTGAGCGCGCTGTACTCCGTATGGAAACCCGCCACGAGTTCCGTCTCCGCTTCGGGCAAATCGAAGGGCACGCGGTTGGTTTCCGCAATTGCCGAGATCAGATAGACGATGAAGCCGAGCGGCTGATAGATGATGTTCCAGTTCAATCCATACCAGCCCCTCTGCTGCTCGACGATGCCATAGAGATCGAGCGTACCTGACAGCAACACGACGCCGACCAACCCTAAACCGAGCGACAATTCGTAGGAAATCAATTGGGCCGACGCGCGCAAGCCGCCCATCAAACTGTACTTGTTATTCGACGACCAACCGGCGAGCGCAATCCCGTAGACGCCGATGGAAGTGATCGCCAGCACATAGAGCAAGCCGACATCAAACTGCGCGACCACGAGTTTGACCGGCCCCAGAAACGGCAGATTCACTTCCGGCCCGAACGGGTAGACGATGATCGACATCAGCGCGCCGACGATGGCGATCATCGGCGCGAGAAAATAGACGAACTTCGTCGCCTTGTCGGGAACGATCTCTTCTTTGAAGATGAACTTCAACAGGTCGGCGAACGGTTGGAGGACGCCGCCGTAGCCGACACGGTTCGGCCCCAGTCGCCCCTGCATCAGCGCGAGCACGCGCCGTTCGGCCAGCACCGTGTAAGCCACGATCATCAACACCACCACGAACGCGATGTTGATGCCGAGCACCTTGAGCCCGACGTAGGTGAGAGTATTCCAGTCCATAGAATTAAAGGATGAGGGATGAGGGATGAGGGATGAAAAGGAATGAATCAAGCTCGCGAAGAGTTCTCTTATTCATCCCTCATCCCTCATCCCTCATCCCTGCTTTCAGTCTCCGGCGGCGGCGGCGGTGGTAGTAGTTATCACCGAAGCACGACGCAGGGTTGAGTCAACGGAAATTTGATAAAGCGGCGATACGAGCACCGTCGGCGGTTTCGGGTTTCCGGCGTCGAGCAACGGGAACTGCGGCGTCTTGCCCGTCAGCGTGCCCGGTTTGAATAGTTCGTGGCCGACGGGCGGCGTCTCCATGATCTTCTCGCCCGCCGCGCTCAAATCCTCAACTATCCGGCGCAATTCATCGAGCAGGCCCGGCGCAGCATCACCCGTTTGCGCGAGGGCATGCTTGGCTTGCATCGGTTTCGCTTCATCTTTCAGCAGGGCGAACTTCATCCCCGCGTAGGCCGGAGTGTTTCCGGCAAGTTCCAGAAAGACTTTTCCGGCTGACCACTGGAAATCGAATTTCACGCCCAGCGCCTGTGCGAGCGCGTCGGTGATCATCCAGTCCGGCCTCGATTGATGGACGGGCGGAATCGACTGGCGCACGCGCTGAACGAAACCGTCATTGTTCGTAAACGTCCCGTCCGTCTCCGCATACGAAGCGGCGGGGAAGACGACATCCGCATACTTAGTCGTCTCCGTCTCGAAAAGTTCCTGCACGACTAAAAAGTCCAACTTGCCGAGCGCGTCTTCGCCCCCCGCGAGATGTTGTGGCAGGAAACTGCCCGCGACGTAGAGCGCGTGTAAGGAGTTGCCCGCCCCTTCGAGCATCCGCGTCGCATCGAGCGCGCCGTTCATCAACCCGAGGTCATGCACGCCGAGGCTGTTGTTGAAAAGCGGCAGCGGGTGAAATAGAAACCGGCGTCCTTCGCGCTCGCCGTAAGCTGAAGGCAGGCCCGCGAGCGCCGCTTGCGCCGTCGCGCTCAGTTCGCCGCCGAACATGATGACCACATCGCCCGCCGTCTCTTCGATAAGGCTTCGCATATCGGCTAATGCCTGCGCTTCGACGCCCGCTTTGTGGGCTGCCGTCGCATCTGTGCTGCTGCCGACGAGGGCGAGCACGGCGGCGTCTTCCGCGCCCCTGTTGATGTGGATGAACTGCGCGGCCTGTTGTTTGAGGCGAATCGGCACGCTGTTGATGATGACCAGTTTCGCGCCGCCGTTCCTGACGGCCTGCCTGATCTGCCTGCCCGTGAGCGGTTGCAACTCTTCCGGCTCGCCCCCGATCAGGATGATCGTTTTGGCATGGCGAATCTCTTTGTGCGTGGCGAGCGGCGCGCTCAAATGCTTGAAGAACGGGGCGAGCGAGAAAGCTTCGCTCGCCGTATAGTTGTTCGTGCCCAGGACTTCGCGCGCGAACTTGAGCAGCGCGTAATTCGCCTCGTTCGTCAGGCGGGGACTGCCGACGACGCCGATTGAATCGCTGCCGTGAGCGTTCCTGACCTCTTGCAGTTTCGTCGCCGCGTGGCGCATCGCTTCATCCCACGTCGCAGGGATCAACTTGCCGCCCTTTTTATAACGAATCAAAGGCGTTTTGATCCGTTCGTCGTCGTTGATGAAAGGGTGTGCGAAGCGTCCTTTGATACAGAGAAATTCGCCATTGATGCCGTTGACGTAACGGTCGCGCGCCACCGAGCGCATCACTTCGCCCGCGCGCGACCCCAGAGACATCTGGCAACCGTCGGAGCAGAAGTTACAGGTCGTGATGGTCTGCGATAATTCCCACGGGCGCGCTTGATGTCGGTAGGTCGCATCAAGAAGCGTCCCGGTCGGGCAAACTTCAATGCAGTTGCCGCACTGCGAGCAGTTGAGCCAGCCGTCGAACGTGCCGATGACGGTGTGTGCGCCGCGCCCGCCCGCTTCGATGGCGTCCTCGCCCATCCACTCATCGCAGACGCGCGTGCAGCGTTTGCACAGGATGCAACGCTGCGGGTCGTTGGCGACAATCGGCGAGAGAAATTTTTCGGGGTAGTAGTTCTTCTTCTCCTGAAAACGCTCCTCAAGGCCGCCCCAATCGAAGACCATCTCCTGCAACTCGCACTCGCCGCCGCGGTCACAAACCGGGCAGTCGAGGGGGTGATTGGCGAGCAGAAATTCGACCATCCCGCGTTGCGCCTTCTCGATCTCCTCGCCCTCGGTGGTGACGCTCATGCCGTCCGTGCAGGTGATCGTGCAGGAGGTTTGCAGCTTCGGCATCTTCTCGATACGCACAAGGCACATGCGGCAAGAGGCTTGCAGCGCGAGGTCCGCGTAGTAGCAGAAGGACGGGACGGCGTGCCCCTGCTCACGGCACACGTCGATAAGTCGCGCGCCCTTCTCGACTTCGTACAGGTTGCCGTTGATGGTGACTTTGATTAACTCTGCCATGATAAGAAATTTCTATTTAACTTTATTAACCGTCTGGTCCGGGTGCGCCGGATTCGGAATTAGTTGCTGGTTGGCGCAGTCAACGTGCAAATCGAGTTTCTCAAGTACCGTTTGGCCGATTAGCACTTCGTCTCCCAGCACCAACGCCTCATCTTTCGTGCGTCTGCCCCGGATACTTACTACTACGGCATCTGAGACTGGAACTACTTCCTTACGACCGTCGGCGTACTCGACAGCGCGCTGATCCGGCGACTCGATCCCGAGCGCGCGAACCACATCCGCCGGCAGGATCGTGCAGACCGCGCCCGTGTCAATCAGCGCATGAGATTCGTATGAACGAATCTCACCGGACGGCAACATCCCGCGCCGCGCCAGTGTCTCGTCGGCGGCGTTAATTAACTTTACGTGCGCTCTAACTTCGCCCATTAAACTGTCGCTAGCGCCTGATCCGTTGTGCGCTCTCCGTCAGCTTGCGTGAGCGGCATGAGATGCCGCCGGAAGTCTTCGGGAAACTTCTTGATGGCCGACTGGATCGGCCAAGAGGCCGCGTCGCCAAGCGGGCAGAAGGATTTGCCTTCGATGTTGTCGCACAGGTCTAAGAGTAATTGCGCGTCATCCGGTTTGCCCTCGCCGCGCGCGATGCGTTTGAATACTTTGACGAGCCAGTCCGTTCCTTCGCGGCAGGGCGTACACCAGCCGCACGATTCGTGTTTGTAAAACTCCGTCAGATTCTTCGTCGATTCAAAGATGTCCACGGTGTCGTCCATCACCATGAAGCCGCCCGACCCGACCATCGAACCGGCGGCGACGAGTCCCTCGTAATCCATCTTCACGTCGCGCCCTTCGATGTCGGAGGCCGGCATGATGTAGACGCTCGACCCGCCCGGAATGACGGCCTTGAGTTTGCGCCCGTTCGTGATGCCCTGACAATCTTCCATAATGAACCGCTCCATGTCGGAGTAGCCCATTGGCAGTTCGTAGATGCCGGGACGTTTGACGTGGCCGGAGACCGACCACAGTTTCGTGCCGCCGCTCTTCTCCGTTCCCAACTTCTGGTAAGCCACGCCGCCCATTTTGACGATGTCCGGCACGGCGGTTAAGGTCTCGACGTTGTTGACGACCGTCGGGCACCCGTAAAGACCGGCGACGGCGGGGAAGGGCGGCTTCATGCGCGGGTGGCCGCGCAATCCTTCGAGCGAATTCAAGAGCGCAGTCTCTTCGCCGCAAATGTACGCGCCCGCGCCCGTATGCGTGTAAACTTCGCAGGCGAAATCCGTCCCCAAAATCTTCTCGCCCACTAACCCAGCCGCCCGTGCCTCTTCCAGCGCGCGGTCCATGATCTCCATGAGATAGCGATACTCGCCGCGCGTGTAGATGTAACCCGTCTTTGACCCGAGCGCGTAGGCGGCGATGAGCATGCCTTCGATGAGCATGTGAGGGTCGCGCTCCATGAGATAGCGATCCTTGAACGACCCCGGCTCCGACTCGTCCGCGTTGCAGACGACATACTTGGGCTTCGGCGAATCTTTCGGGACGAAACTCCACTTCATGCCCGTGGGAAAACCCGCGCCGCCGCGCCCGCGCAAAGCGGATTTTTTCACTTCGCCGATCACGGCGTCCGGCGACATGCCGTCGAGCGCTTTGCGCAGGGCTTCGTAGCCGCCGTGGCGGCGATAAGTCTCAAGCGACTGTGATCGCTCCAGTTCAAAGCGGGCGAGTTGTAGCGGTTCGCAACCGATTGCACCGATAAACATATTTTTAATAGTCAGCAAATAAACTCGAACAAAGTGAATGCCGACACGGTCAGCGCACGCCGTTTGACAGTTGCCCGTTGCGGCACTTCTTGATGAGTTCGTCCACCTTCTCCGGCGTCAAATTCTCGTGATAGTCGAAACCGATCTGCATCATCGGGGCCGTGCCGCATGAGCCGAGGCATTCCACTTCGGAGAGCGAAAACTGCCCGTCCGCGCTCATCTCTCCCGGCTTGATGCCGAGTCGCTCAGAGCAGTGAGCGGTAATTTTGTCGGCTCCGAGAATTTTGCAGGAGAGCGTGCGGCAAATTTGCAGGTGATACTCGCCGACCGGCTCCGTGTTGATCATCGAATAGAACGTCGCCACTTCCCAGATGTCCGTGATGCGCACGCCGAGGCGGTCCGCGAGATAAGCCACACCGGGTTTATCCAGATAACCGCGCTCGCGCTGCACGATGAACATCAACGGCAAAATCGCCGAACGCTTCACCGGATACTTCGCCAGATGACGGTCGATTTCAGCCTCCACCGCCGGAGAAAACTGCGCAACCTCGTCCGGCACAGGCGCTTCCTGCGGCAAAGGGTTGTTAGGGGTGAACTGTTTACTCATGGTTCAGTATTCAGTTTTCAGGAGCCAGCCGTGAAAGCTGAAAATTGAAAATCGGAAACTCAAAACTATCTGTCTATTTCGCCGAGCACAATATCAATCGAGCCGATGATGGCAACCACGTCCGCGACCATCTCGCCTTCGGCCATATGGGGCAGGGCGGAGAGGTTGACGAACGAAGGGCCGCGAAAATGCACGCGCGCGGGTTTCGGGCCGCCGTCAGATTTGATGTAACACCCGAGTTCGCCCTTTGAGGCTTCAATCGGATGATAGACCTCACCTGCCGGGACGTTGAAGCCTTCGGCCACGATCAAAAAGTGGTGGATCAAGGCGTCCATGTGCGTCTTCATCGCTTCGCGATCCGGCAACACGACCTTCGGCGCATCGGCTTTGACCGGCCCCGGCTTCAAGCGCGCGAGCGCCTGCCGCGTGATCTTCAAAGACTCGCGCATCTCCCGCATGCGGACGATGTAACGCCCCCACACGTCGCAGCTATGTTCGACGGGAACCTCAAAATCGTAAGTTTCATAACCCGTGTAGGGATTCGCGCGCCGGATGTCGAGCGCAACGCCGCTGCCGCGAAGCGATGGACCCGTCAATCCGAGATCGATGGCGTCTTTGGCGGTCACGATGCCGATGCCCTGCGTACGTTTCTGAAAAATCTGGCTGCCCGAAAGAAGCGTCTCGAATTCATCAACGGCTTTCGGGAATTTGTCTATAAATTGCTGGGTGCGTCGCTCGAAGCCGGCGGGCAAATCCATCATCAAACCGCCGATGCGGAAGTAGGAAGGCGTGAGCCGTCCGCCTGATGCCGCTTCGATTAAATTGAGAATTTTCTCGCGCTCGCGGAAGGCGTAGAAGAAAACCGTCATCGCGCCGATGTCGAGCGCGTGCGTGCCCAACCAGACCATGTGCGAGGCGATGCGCTGCAACTCGCACATCAGGACGCGAATCACTTGCGCGCGTTCGGGAATCTCCAGTCCGAGCAGTTTCTCCACCGCCATCACGTAACAGAGATTGTTGCCGAGCGGATTGAGATAATCCATCCGGTCGGTGATGACGATGCCTTGCTGGTACTTTTTATACTCAAACAACTTCTCCATGCCCGTGTGGAGATAGCCAATGTCGGGCGTGCATTTGACGACCATCTCGCCGTCGAGCACGAGTTCCAGACGCAGCACGCCATGCGTCGAAGGGTGCTGCGGCCCCATCGAGATCGTCATCTGCGTGTCGAACGGTTGCTCGACAACCTCGAACTGCGGCGGTAGGTTGGGGGTAGTGGACACAGACATAAAATTCAGGTTTCAACTTTCAAGTCTGTAGAGTTCAACTTGAAAGATTAGGTCAGGCTGTATGGTTCGTAGCCGCGCAAGGGAAAATCTTTGCGCAGCGCATGGCCTTGCCAGTCGTCGGGCAGAAGGATGCGTTGTAAGTTCGGATGCCCGTCGAAGACGACGCCGAACATGTCGAAGGTTTCGCGTTCATGCCAGTTGGCCGTGCGCCAGAGTCCCGCCACGGTCGGCACATGCGCATCTTCTTCGCTGACCAAAACCTTGAGGCGCAGACGATGAAATTTAGTCGTGGAAAAAAGATGATAGTTGACTTCAAAGCGCGGGTCTTCTTCCGGTCCCCGGTCAGCCCCGCAGATATCGGCCAGCAAATTGAACTCGAAATTCGCCGTCGTCTTGAGGTAGCCGCACAATTCGACGATCCGCTCGCGCGGCACGATGATCGTTATCTCGCCGAACGCCTGTATCACTTCCAACACCGAGTCGGCGTGCGACTGTTGCAGCGAAGAGATGAGTTGCGCGCCCGCTTGATCCTTCAACGGGATGCTCGCCGCCTGCTCGGCTATCGCCTGTTCGCGTTCAATATCTTTAGACATTAGTTTTTAGTGATAAGTGACAGATGACAGGTCGGGACAAGGTTTAATCCTGTCACCTGTCATCTGTCACTTCCTTTAGGATGATCTGCGTCTTTCGTGCCGCGAGGGAATCGTGTACGGGCGCGAGACCTGCTCTTGCGAACTCTGCGCCGCCGCTTCGTTTAAAGCGGAGATACCGGAACCGGGCAGAGTCCCTGGAGGCACGGCCTCGCGCGCTTGCTCGGCGGGGATGTCGCGACGGTCGCGTAGCGATTCCTTCATGATCTTATCCTGCAACATCATCACGGCATTGATTAGCATCTCCGGGCGCGGCGGGCAACCGGGAATGTACACGTCCACCGGCACGATCTTATCGACGCCCTGCACGATGGCGTAATTATCGAAGACGCCGCCCGAGGTGGCGCACGCGCCCATTGAAATGACCCACTTTGGCTCCGGCATTTGATCGTAGATGCGGCGCAGCACGGGAGCCATCTTGCGCGAGACGCGACCGGAGACGATCATCACGTCGGCTTGGCGCGGGCTGGCGCGAAACACTTCCGAGCCGAAACGCGCGAGGTCGTTACGCGCGCTCGTGGCGTTCATCATCTCGATGGCGCAGCAGGCGAGACCGAAAGTTGCCGGCCACAAACTGGATTTACGCGCCCAGTTGACGATTGAATCAAGCGTGGTCGTCAACACTTCCGGTAACGCTTCCGCGATCTTATTTTCGAGACCCATAATAAAATTCCTATAAATTCGTCAGGCCGCCCGCCGCTCCGCATCAGTTCTACGCGTCTCCACCAAGGTCAGCGCACGCGCTTCGGCTTCCGCCTCCTGGCGTGCCCGGTCGCTCCAATCAAATAAACCTTTCTTCCACACGTACACGTAACCGACCAGCAACAACACTACGAACAGCATCATCTCGACGAAAATTAAATTGCGCATCAGCGCGCCCTGCGCCGAGAGCGACTTGAAGACAACTGCCCACGGCATCAAAAAGATCAACTCGATGTCGAAGAGGATGAAGATCATCGCGATCAAATAGTATTTGACTGAGAAGCGTTCGCGCGCCGAGCCGACGGGGTCTTTGCCGCACTCGTAAGGCATCAGCTTCGTGCGCGTCTGCTTGCGCTGCCCGACGAGTTGAGACAGCAGGATGTTGCCGCCCGCGAAGCCGCCCGCCACGATGAACATCAGCAGGATGGGCAGGTAATATATCAGGTCGAAATTACGCACACCGTCCTCCCGTCAGCTTGGGCTGAGAAGAGCGTAAAGCTGCTCGTAAGCGAGATTGAGAATGTTGGCACAAACGCATGTTAGTGCAAGGTCTAAATGGTGTCAAGGGAGAGAAAGCGCGGCGCAAAAGGCCGGTTTATAAGCAGATTGACCCTTGTTGAAAGGCTATGTTACTGTTCAGTCGAGTCACCGCCAACGGCAACTCCTGATGTTATTTTCACCCTCTACGCGAAAACAACTTTCCTGAAATCGTCGTGATTACCGGCTTCAACACTGACATCGAGTTTAACGGCGTGGTCTATCACGTCCAGACGGAAGACAAGGGACTCGACACGCCTTTGATCCTGTCGCTCGTCTATGTCGGCGGCGCGATTCTGGCGAGCAAACGGGCGCACTATCACGATCTGATCAACGCGGGCTTCGACCCGCTCGTCCTCGGCGAACGACTGCAACGCCAGCACAAACTGATCTGCGCCGCCGTTAAAGCCGGACGAATTGAAGACCTCAAGCGCCTGTCTCAACGCGATCCCGATGAACAGAGTCCGCCACCTCGGCCACAGGGTGTTACGGCGGCGGCGGAGGCCGTCGCGAAA
The DNA here is from genome assembly GCA_051006195.1 of Pyrinomonadaceae bacterium. GTDB lineage: Bacteria > Acidobacteriota > Blastocatellia > Pyrinomonadales > Pyrinomonadaceae > JAIVJZ01. Next base: position 74 of record JBPCIP010000100.1, on the reverse strand, counting down.
GCTCCAGCCATCAAGCCCGAGGTTGCTCAGCTCGTTGCCAAAACGAGCGCGCCTAAGATCGTTGAATCTGCACC
>JBPCIP010000099.1:0-3986 GCA_051006195.1 Pyrinomonadaceae bacterium | reverse complement strand
CTCTCTTTTCAGCCTCTGGTCGGAAAAAAAAGGAAAGGAAAAAGTTGAGTCCCCCACCCGTGCCTGGTTGCGCCCTCCACTTTTGCCTTTCACCTGTTGATTCCTGCTTAGACCGCGAACTCGCGTGCGAGATCGAGTTCGACTTTGCGTAGCTCGAATCTGCCGCGCCCGAGGTTGCCGTCGTGCGTGAGGGCGAGCAGGACGAAATATTCCTGATTGAAGAGACGCATCACGACGTTCATATCGTCGAAGCCGACGACGACTTCGCGGACTTGGCCGAGGCCGATGTCGCCGCCTGCGCGCTGTGAGTTGCGCAGGAGCGAGGTGAATTCGGCGGCGGCCACGTCCAGATTGGCGTCGCGCCCTTCTGCCGTTAAGACTTTCTCGACGGCGATTCCGTCCATCCCCATGATCAGCGCGGCGACCGCGCCTTCAGTTCGTTCCAGCATGCGTGTGAGTGTTTCTTTGAACATGTTGTGCTCTCCTGATGTTAGGGGCGTTCGCCGCGAATGGCGGTGGGGCGAGCGGCGGGCGCGTCCGATTGCGACGGCGCATTTGGTTGCGCGTTCTGTTGCGTGGTATCGGGCGCGGGAGTGTTGCTCGGCGGATTGCCAAGCGGGACCGGTTGCGGAATGGTGGTCGTGCGGGTGCGGTCAGTCACCGTACCGGAAGTGGGTCGCCCGTTGTAGTCGGGGCGATAGATGCGCGGGGTGATGAAGAACAGCAGTTCGTTGGTTTGCCGGTTGGTCGCTTTGCGTTTGAAGAGATTGCCGAGGACGGGGATGCCGGAGAGTCCGGGCGTGCGGGTCTGCGTTTCGCCTTCAGAGTCTAAGAGCACGCCGCCCACCACCGTCGTGCCGCCATCGGGAACGAGCACTTCGGTTTGCATGCGCTGCGTGTCGATGCCGGGTGTGCCGAGCGAGTTGGTCAAACTCCGGTTGACGCTGTTGTTTTCCGCCGTGACGCGCAGCACCACCGTGCCCGCGTCGGTGATCTGCGGTGTGATCGAGAGACGCAGGGGAACAGAGATAAAAGTTGTCGTGAAGACATTCGAGGCGCCTAAGTTTCCGCCGCCGCCACCGCCGCCAACTTGCGGAGTGACCACCGGGATTTGCGCGCCGCTTTCGATCTGCGCGGGTCGATTGTTGAGAGCCGTAACGCGCGGGTTGGCGACTATCTTGGCCTGTCCCTTGCTTTCGGCGGCGGTGATGAGCGCGCCGATTTGCGCCGTTCCGAAGATGCCCGTGGTTAAACCGATGACGGTGCTGGGCGCAGTCGCGCCCAGACCACCTGAGGCGGGAGGCGTGTTGCTCAAACCGCCGGGCAGACCGCCGGGGCGTAAGCCGCCGTTGGCCGGAGCCGTTTCAAAAGAGCCGGATTGACCGCGCGCGCCGAACACAGCAGCCTGCAACTGAACTCCGAGGTCGCGGCTGAAACTGCGGCTGGCGACGACGATGCGCGTTTCGATTTCGACTTGCGGTTCGGGTTGATCGAGCAGATCAACGAGCAGACGGATGGCCGAGATGTTCTCGCGCACGTCCGTGATGATGAGCGTGTTGCTGCGACCGTCAACTTCGACGCTGCCCCGCTTGGAGAGACGGCGCGAGATGATGGGCAGAATGCCTTTGTCGCCGCTCGAACCCGTGGAATCGCCGCCCGCGCCGCCGGAAAAGCTGTCGTTGCTCGCGCCGCCGGAGAAGCCGCCGGTCGAGCCTGCCGCCTGCGCCAGCGTGCCGACCGCCCGCGCATAATTCAAGCGGATAAATTCCGTCACGAGCGGCGCGGCGTTCAAGCGTCCCTCGTCAATCGTCGCCTGCGCTGCGGATTCTTCGGCCAACACTTTGAGCGTGGCGACGCGCAGGATGTTGCCGCTCACATCGATGCCGAGGCGGTTGGCGCGCAAAATCGAATCGAGCGCAATATTCCACGGAACTTCCGTGACGTTGACCGTGACGGGGACTGCGCCGACCGAAGAGTCGATGATGAAATTGACGCCGTACTGCTCGGTAATATAGTTGAGGATGTCGCGGATGTCGGCGTTGACGACATTGAGGTTGATCGGTTCGCCGATGAAACCGTATTGGCCGTACTGTTGTCCCTGTGTAACTTGCTGGTTCGCGCCCTGCTGCTGCTGCGTCGCGGCGCTGATAGCTGGCGTCGGGGTCGGACGGCTGGCTGGCGTCTGCTGGTCAGCCGCCGCATGCGCCTCGCGCGTGCCGCTCTCTTTCGGCGCATTTTGATCGGGCCATAATTCGAGCACCAACTCGTTCGCTTCGAGGAAGGAGCGGTCGCGCACGGACGCCCGCAGCGCGACGCGCAGACGCGTGAGCGGCGCACCGTCGTCCTTCGTCACACATTGCACGGTGAGACCGGCGACGAGCGGCGAGGCCGGCGAATACGAAGACGCGAGACGCGTCGCGTCCACGCCCGGAAGTTCGACCAACAACGTGCGCTCGTCCATGCGACGCACGCCGTAAGACATGGGCGCGGTTCCGGCAAAAGTGATGCGCGTCGAGTTGCCGTTGAGCGACGTACGCACGCTGGTCAGCAGGCGGGCATTTGCCGCCTGCGCGAAAGTCAGTAATGAACAGATCATGCAGAGGACGAGCGCGCCTCTCTTGATGATCGCTGAAAGCGAATAATGCAGGTTAACCATTTTCTTATCCTTTGTAAGGAGTGACCGGCCACTTTCGCCACGCGCTAACGCTCGTCCGAGTCAAACGACTCTTCCAGCGCGCGCCGCACAATGCGAAAGCCTCCGGCGGGGTTGGATTGGCAATTAGCAGGAGTACGGAGCCGTCCGGATGCGAAAGAATCGAATCAGAGAACACCCGGCGGGCGTGCGACAGCAGAGACGAGTCCGGGGCGCAAGTCGGTGGCTCAGGCTTCCACTTTCAAGCGCGAGGACTCGTGGGGGAAAGCGTCACTGTTTTTCGTTGACAGTGATGCCCTCTTCTTTTGTTTTAGGCGAGGAGGCACTGGGAGCGGCAGCGGGGGCGGCGTCTTTGCCGGGCAGCAACGCATCCTTGACGGCGTTGCTCGCGCCGAGGGCTTTCATCTCCACGTTCATCTCGCGCCGTCCGTCCGACCAACGCGTCTCTTTGCGAAACACGAGACGGTCTTCTTCGATGGCGACCAGCATCCCGTCAAAGAAAGTTTCGCCGGGATAAATAACGTAAGAGAGTTTGATGGGTTTGGCTTCAACCATCGCCGCATATCCGCGCGGGGTGCGAAAGATGCCGGTCACATGGGCTTCGTTCAGGAGGAGCGCGGTGGTCGGCTTCGGGGCGGGAAGCTGGGCGTTCATGGCGGCGGTCTTCTGCGCTTTGTAGGCGGCGATGCGCTGCTCGATGCTCGGAGCCGCGATTGGTTGGGGCACAACTTTCACATTGACTTTCCTGACCGGCGGCCTGTACTTCGTAAACGGATCGCGGCTGCTGCTCCTGTAAGTGGTGCTCGTTCCCTGAGCCAGCACGCAGGTCGTCGCGGAGAAGGTCAACAGCGCGCCTGCGGCCAACGCTACCTGCAAGGTCTGTTTGATCATCTTGGTGTAGTTCATCTCTTTATCTTCCTGAATGAGTCAGGCCGCATTCGCGCGGCGCTTACAATGGTGATTCACTACTGCGCCGCGGGCGCGGCGGCGGGAGCAGGAGCGGCAGGTTTTGCGGCGTTCTGCAACTTCTCGTTTGAAGCATAATAGGCCGTCAGCGTGAACTGCGCGTCAACGGTTCTTCCGACGTGTTGCTCGCTCAAGCGCGAGACCTTGAAATCGGTGATCGAGACGATGCGCTGGTAGGCCGCGATCTGCGCGAAGAACCCGCCGAGTCTGTTGTAGGAACTGGAGACTCCAACCTGAATGCGCTTGCCGGCGTAGAAGTCTTCCTGTACCTCATCCTTCGGCATGAAACTCGTGAAGGAGAGACGACTGCTACGCGCGCGTTCCTGTATGCCCTGCAACACGGAGGTCAACTCGCGCTGTTCGGGCA